>JAWLGW010000222.1:0-1015 GCA_041690735.1 Planctomycetota bacterium | reverse complement strand
GAAGAACAGGATCGCATGGACGACCTGCTCCCTCGGTCTCCGGCGCTTGTGCAGGTCGTGCGGCACCGCCTCCTGCGTGGCGCGCGCCAGGTGGTCGAGCTCCCGGTCGTGCTCCGAGGCCAGCCGGGCCAGGCGGTGCAGCCCCAGGCGGGCGCCGGGGGGCGCCGCCTCCGCCAGGCGCCGGGCCAGGTGGGCCAGCTTCTTGGCGCGCGTCTTGGCCGCCACCAGCTCCTCGGCCCGGCGCACCAGCCGGTCGAGGCGGCGGCGCGGCACCTTGACGAACCCCTGCTCCTCCCGCCCCTTGCGCCGCAGCGGCGCCAGCCCCAGGGTGCCGCGGACGAAGCGGCTGCTCGACAGCCCGGGGCGCGCGTCGAGGATCGCTTGCCCTGCCGCCAGGCGGTCGAGGGCCGCCAGCAGGTCCCCCGGCTGATCGACGTCGGGCCAGGGCAGCTCCAGCGGCACCGACAGGCGCTCCTCGTCGGGGCGCCGGCTGGTGTTGGCGCGCAGGGCGTCGACCGCCGGGATCACCGCGCGGTCGAGGGGTCGATCGACCGCGTCGCTGCGCCGGTGCGCCTCGACCTCCTCCAGCAGCCGGCGAGCGGCGCCGGCGGCGGCGGACGGCGGCGAGCGCTCGAACAGGAAGGCGGCCAGCTCGAGGGCCAGCAGGCTGACGGTGGCCTGCCCGACGAGGCCCACGGCCGCCCCCCACAGCTCCCACTGCCGCGCCAGCGCGAACCGCTCCCGGTGGTCGTCGACCCCCGCCTGCAGCGCCTTGAGCCGCTGGTCGAGCTGGGCCAGCAGGCCGTCCGCGCGGCCGAGCAAGCGGCGCAACAGCGCGCGGCGCGCCACCGGCACGCCCCGCGGTCGCTCGCCGCGGCTCACCTCGCGCAGGGCCGCCGCCGCCCGCCGGGCCGCGGAGGGGGCCTCGGGGCCGTTGATCACCAGCCCCCGGGCGGCGTCGAGGGCGGACAGCCGCGGTCCGCGGCGGCTGGCGTCGTCGCCGGGGTAGCCCCCC
>JAWLGW010000221.1:0-8277 GCA_041690735.1 Planctomycetota bacterium | reverse complement strand
GGAAGGAGAACAGCAACGAACCGGGTATCGACGCGCTCCGGCGTCCGTTCCCATTCCTGTTGACATTCCCTGTTGATATTCCGTGTTCTCTTGCTCCGTCAGGGAGGGGCTCCCAGCGCAATCTCCCCCCCCGGCCCCCGTGGTAGCCTCTGCCCCATGACCAGCAAGCACGTCGTGCCGCAGTGTCTGGCGCTCATGCTGTGCGACACCGTGATCGAGGACCGGCGGACCCGCAACAAGTCCCTGATCAACATGTTCAACGGGGTCCTGGCGCCCAGCGTTCCGGTCCGCCACGACAAGATGTGCGCCTTCACGGCCTTCGCGGGAGGGCGCGGCGTCGTGCCGATCGCCCTGCGCCTGTGCTTCGACAAGGAGTACGAGCAGGACCTGCTGCGCCTGGAGGGGGACGTGACCTTCCCCCGGGACGCGCCTCACGCCGTGGTCGACATGGTGTTCGAGGTGCGCGGGTTCGTGTTCCCCCAGTTCGGCAACTACACCTTCGAGGTGGTCCACGAGGAGGTGCCGCTCATGGCGCGCCGGTTCTCGGTGAGCCAGGCGGAGGTGCTGCCGCCTCCCCCTCCTCCCGCCTGACTCGGCGCGGGCCGGAGGCCGGTGCGCTGCGCGGCTCGAGGGGGGGACGGACGGCGTCGCCGCCTCGAGGACTCGAACGATGGCTCCCGCGGCTCAGGCGGGCGCCAGCACGCGCCGATACAGCTCCTCGGTGCGCCGGACCAGGGCGTCGACCGAGAACAGGTCGACCGCCCGCTGCCGCCCGGCCGCCCCGAGGCTGCGGCGCCGCTCGGGGTCCTCGAGCAGGCCGCGCAGGGCCTCGGCCAGCGCCTCGGGGGTGGGGTCCTCCAGGGCGATCCCCACCTCCTCGGTGACGGACTCGCGGATTCCGCCGGCGCGGCTGACGACCACCGGTAGCCCCATGGCCATGGCCTCGATGATCGAGGTGCCGAGCGCCTCCTTGCGGGAGGGGAGCACGTACACGTCGAGGATCGACAGGTAGCGAGGCACGTCGGTCTGGAAGCCGGGGAAGGTCACGTGCTCGCGGACCCCCAGCTCCTCGGCCAGGGGCTCCCACTGCTCGAAGTTCTTGCCGGTGAGCACGCAGCGCAGCTTCCGGCCTGGCAGCGCCGCCCGGAGCCGGGCGAAGGCGGCGAGGATCGCGTCGATGCCCTTGCGACGGTGCAGGCTCGACACGCTCCCGACGACCAGCTCGTCCGGAGCGATGTCGAGCTCCGCGAGGAGCTCGGAGTCCTTGGGGCGGGGAGAGAAGCGCTCGACGTCCACCGCGTCGTGGATCGTCACGACCTTCTCGCCGGCGATCTTGTCCTCGAGGAGGCTCTCGCGCACGAACTCCGACACGCTGATCACCGCCGCGGCGCGGTCGAACAGCAGCCGGCTGAAGTAGCCCGAGCGGAGGCGGGTGTGGTTGTGCTTGGTGCGAACGACCAGCGGCCGGCCCCCCAGCGGCGCCGCCAGCACGCTCACCAGGTGGTCGCGGGGCGCGTGGCAGTGGAGGATCTCGACCTTCCGCTCCGCGAGCCACCGGCCGATCCTGATGATCGAGGGGTAGGTGCGCACCCCCCGCATCGGCGTCTCGAGCACGTCGAAGCCGTCGTCGCGGGCGCGGGCGACGAGCTTGCTGCCGGGGTGGCCGATGAACGCGACGTCGTGCCCCAGCCCGCGCAGCCCGAGCCCGACGTGGTAGCCGCGGCTGATCTGTCCAGTCCAGGAGCGCTGGCGGTCAATGTGGACGATCCGCATCGGGCGTCTCCGTGGCGCGGGATTGTCCGGCAGGGGCCGATGCATGTCAATCTCGCGCGCGCCGGCGCCCACGCTGTCCCTGCGGGTCGGCGGGGGCGCGAGCGGCTTCGGCCGAGGCGCTCCGGCCGTCGAGCTCCGGCTCCCGAGCTAACCTGGCCAGGGGAGGCCGACGCCGTGCTGCCGCCAGTGCGCCACGGCCTCCTCGAGCCCACGGGGCTCCCAGCCCGGCAGCGCCCCCTGGACGCGTTCGATCGTCAGGCCCGCGTTGAGCGGGCGCGGCGCCGTCTGCCCCAGGGCTGCGGTGGGCACCGGCTCGATCGCGGACGGGTCCAACCCGACCGCCGCCGCCAGCCGGCGCCCCAAGGTGGCCCGGTCGAGGAGCTCCGCCCCAACCACGTGGAACACGCCCTCGGCGCCCACCTCCACCAGGCGGGCCGAGGCGTCGGCGAGGTCCGGGTTGTAGGTGGGGGTGGAGACCTGATCGTCGGGCACCCGCATTCGGCGGCCGGCCCTGAGCTCCCGGGCCACCTGATAGGCGAAGTTCTTCCCCTGTTGCTCGGGGCCGTAGACCACCGTGGTGCGGATCACCAGCGCCCGCGGGTCCTCTGCCAGGACGGCCTCCTCGCCGGCCAGCTTGCTCCGCCCGTACACGCTCAGCGGCCGAGCGGGGTCCGCCTCGCCGTAGGGGCCGGCCGCGCCGTCGAACACGTACTCGGTGGAGTAGTGGATCGTGCGGGCGCCCACGGCGCGCGCCGCCGCCGCGACGGCGGCGGGCCCGTCCCGGTTGGCGAGCTCGGCCCGCTCGGGCTCCCGTTCGCACCCGTCCACCCAGGTGAAACCGGCGGCGATGAACACCGCCCGCGGGCGCACGTGCTCCAGCAGGTCGCGGGCGACCTCCGGGTGCCGAGCCGCCTCGGCCAGGTCGAAGGGGAGGGCGCCCGGCGCCTCGGTGCGGTACGCCGTGCCGACCACGTCGCCTCCCAGGCGACGAGCCAGCGCGCCGCCAAGCTGGCCGGCGATGCCGATGATCAGGGCCGGGCGGGTCACGGCGCGTCGGGCTGGAGGGTGAACGGTGAGTCGTACTCGGCGAGCGACGGGAAGCCCTGGTCGCGCTCCGAGAGGAGGGGCGGTCCCTCGAGCGGCCAGTCGATCCCGGCGCTGCTCCACAGGACGCCGGCGTCGTGCTCGGGCGCGTAGGGCGTGCTGACGAGGTACAGCAAGGTCGCCGGCGTGCGCGCCAGGAAGCCGTGGGCGCAGCCGCGGGGGATCGCCAGCAGGTTGCTCCGCTCGGCCGAGAGGATGAACGTCCGCGCCTGTCCGAAGGTCGGCGAGCCGCGCCGCAGGTCCACGACCGCGTCCAGCACCTCCCCCTCGAGCGCGCTCACCAGCTTGACATGGTCGTGGGGCGGCGTCTGAAAGTGGAGGCCGCGGAGCACTCCGCGCTCGGAGCGGGTGGTGTACACCTCCGCCACGTCGACCTCCACTCCCTGCTGCGCGAACAGGTCGCGGTGGAACTGCTTGAGGAACAGCCCGCGCGCGTCAGGGCGCGGCGTCAGCGCCACCTCGAGCAGCCCCGGAATGTCGGTCGGGCTGAGCTTCACGGGCGCTCCCGCGCGTCCTCGTAGGCGGCGATGTCCTCCAGGCACACCTCGCGCATGGCGGCGCCGTCCAGCCAGCGACGGAACCATCCTGCGGCTCGCGCGACCGACTGCGCCACGTCCCAGGCGGGCCGCCAGCCCAGCTCCGCCACCGCCTTGTCGATGCTCAGGCGCAGCACGGCTGCCTCGTGCGGGACGTCGGGGTCGCTGGCGTCCACCCACTCGCCCGCGCCCCAGGCGGCGAAGAAGCGGTCGATCAGCTCCGCCACCGGCAGGTCGTCGCCTGGCTGGGGGCCGAAGTTCCAGCCCGTGCACCAGCGGGGCTGGTCGGACTCGAGCAGCCGGGCGGCGAGCGTCAGGTAGCCGGAGAGCGGCTCCAGGACGTGCTGCCAGGGCCGCACCGCCCGGGGGAAGCGCACCTCCACCGGCTGCCGCTGCTGCAGGGCGCGGACCAGGTCTGGCACCAGCCGATAGGGCGCCCAGTCGCCGCCCCCGATCACGTTGCCGGCCCGGGCGCTGGCGAGCTTCACCCCGTGGTCCTGCAGGGCGCGGGGCGGAAAGTACGAGCGCCGATAGGCGCTCACCACCAGCTCGGCGGCGCCCTTGCTCGCGCTGTAGGGGTCGTGTCCCCCCATGGGGTCGCACTCGCGGTAGCCCCACACCTGCTCGGTGACCTCGTAGCACTTGTCGCTGGTGATCGACACCACGATGCAGGGGCGCCCGGCCGCGCGCACCGCCTCCAGCAGGTGCACGGTCCCCATGACGTTGGTCGCGAAGGTGTCGACGGGCCCCTCGTAGGAGGTGCGCACGATCGGCTGGGCGGCGAGGTGGAACACGACCTCGGGCTCGGTGCGAGCGACCACCTCCCGCAGCCGCGCCGGGTCGCGCACGTCGCCCTCGTGGTGGGCGGCGAGCAGCTCGCGCACCTGCGACAGCTCGAAGTTGTTGACCGGCGTGGGCGGCGGGAGGGCGTAGCCGGTGACCTGGGCCCCCAGCCGGTGCAGCCACAGGGTCAACCAAGAGCCCTTGAACCCGGTGTGGCCGGTGATCAGGACCCGCCGGCCGCGGAAGGCGTCGGTCCAGGGCAGCGTCATGAGCCGACTCCCCAGGCCGCCTCGCCTGCCTCCCACAGGGCCTCCAGCCGGTGGCGATCCCGCAGCGTGTCCATGCACTGCCAGAAGCCGTGGTGGCGGTAGGCCGCCAGCTGACCCCCCGCGGCGAGCCGCCGCAGGGGCTCCTGCTCCCAGGGCGTGGCGTCGCCGTCGATGGCCTCGATCACCTTGGGCTCCAGCACGAAGAAGCCGCCGTTGATCCAGCCGCCGTCGCCCACCGGCTTCTCCAGGAAGGTGGTCACCGCGTCGTCCTGCAGGGCGAGCTGACCGAAGCGCCCGGGCGGCTGCACGGCCGTGACGGTGGCGAGCTTCCCGTGCTGCCGGTGGAACTCGATCGTGGCCCCGATGTCGACGTCGCTCAGCCCGTCGCCGTAGGTGAGCAGGAAGGTCTCATCCCCCAGGTAGGGGGCCACCCGCTTCACCCGCCCCCCGGTCTGGGTCTCGAGGCCGGTGTCGACCAGCGTCACGGTCCAGGGCTCGCTGCTCGAGTCGTGGACCTTCATGCCGTTGGTCTTGAGGTCGAACGTCACGTTCGACATGTGCAAGAAGTAGTTGGCGAAGTACTCCTTGATCACGTAGCCCTTGTAGCCCAGGCAGATCACGAAGTCGTGGATGCCGTGCTGGCTGTAGGACTTCATGATGTGCCACAGGATCGGCCGCCCGCCGATCTCGACCATGGGCTTGGGCTTCACGACGGTCTCCTCACTGAGTCGCGTGCCCAGCCCTCCCGCGAGGATCACCGCCTTCATGTCAACTCCTCCAGCAAGTCGCCGAACGCCTCCAGCACGTACTCCCGGCGCGCCTCGTCGATCCCCGGCCACACCCCGATCCAGAAGGCGCTCTCCATCAGGCGGTCGGTGACCGTGAGGTCACCCACCACCCGGTGGGGCACGCCCTGGAAGGCCGGCTGCCGCACGAGGTTGCCCCCGAACAGGAGGCGCGTGCCGATCCTGCGCTGCTCCAGCCGCGCCACCAGGTCGCGGCGGGAGAAGGGCGCCTCGGGCCGGACGACCAGCAGCAAGCCGAACCAGCTGGGCGCCGCGTCGCGGGTGGCCTCGGGCAGCACGAACCACTCCTCCCAGCCGTTGCGCCGGAAGGCGTCCACGTACGCGGCGTGGTTGGCGCGGCGCGCGGCCACGAACGCGTCCAGCCGCCCGAGCTGGCTGGAGCCGATGGCGGCCTGCATGTCGGTGATCTTGAGGTTGTAGCCCAGGCGCGAGTAGATGTACTTGTGGTCGTAGCCGGCCGGCAGGCCGCCCAGGTCCCACTCGAATCGCTTGCCGCAGGTGTTGTCCTTGCCAGGCGGGCACCAGCAGTCACGCCCCCAGTCCCGCAGCGACGTCACGGCCGTCTGGAGACGCGGGAGCTGACCGAGCACCGCGCCCCCCTCGCCCATGGTGATCTGGTGGGCGGGATAGAAGCTGAGGGTCGCCAGGTCGCCCACGCTCCCCACCGGCCGGCCCGCTTGGCGCGCGCCCAGGGCGTCGCAGCAGTCCTCGACCAGCAGCAGGTCGTGCTCGCGGGCGAAGGCCGCCACGGCGTCGAGCTGGAAGGGGTTGCCCAGGGTGTGGGCGAGCACGATGGCGCGGGTGCGCTCGCTGAGGGCGTCGCCAAGCTGCTCCACCGCGACGTTGGCCGTCTTCAGCTCGACGTCCACGAACACGGGGACCGCGCCGTTCTGCACGATCGGCGACACGGTGGTGGGGAAGCCGGCCGCCACCGTGATCACCTCGTCGCCCGGGCGCAGCCGCCGCTCCCCCAGCTCGGGCTGGAACAGGGTCGTCACCGCCAGCAGGTTGCCCGAGGAGCCCGAGTTGGTCGCCAGCGCCCAGCGGGCGCCGCAGGCGCGCGCCAGCTGGCGCTCGAAGGCGTCGGCGAACCGGCCGGCGGTGAGCCACCCGTCGAGGCAGGCCTCGACCATCAGCCCCACGTCGTCGGCCGTCACGACCTTGCCGCTGGGCGGGATGTAGGTCTCGCCGGGGACGAAGGGCGAGGTCTCCCGCGCCTCCCAGTAGGCCTCGACCATTTCAAGGATCTCGCCGCGCTGCGGGGCGGCTCGTCGCTGACGGGCGTCAGGGTCCGGCACGGGCACCTCGCCAAAGGCTGCGCATTCTATGCGACGACGGCCCCCGCGAGGCCGTGAATCGTGCCCGCTCGCGGCGCAGCCGCGCGGTCGGGCGTCCTCTCGCTCCGGCCCCCGCGACGCTCCATGGGGCCGCGCGGGTCGATAGAATTCCGCGTTGGGGAGGTCGTCGTGAGCCGCGCGATCACGCTGTCGGTCGGGGTGCCCGCCTACAACCAGGGCCCGTTCCTGCGCGAGACGCTGGATTCGCTGCTCGCGCAGGACGAGGCGCCGCACGAGGTCGTCGTCTCCGAGAACCACTCCACCGACGAGACGCCCGAGGTCCTGCGGGAGTACGAGGGGCGAGTGCGCGTGGTGCGGCCGCCCGAGCACCTGTCGATGATGGCGAACTGGAACTTCCTGGTGTCGCACCTGCGCGGGGAATGGTTCGCCCTCCTCAGCAGCGACGACGTGGCGCTGCCCAACTACGTGGCCGACCTCAAGCGCGGGATCGGGCGCAGCGAGCGGGCGGTGCTGGTGCGCGGGGGCGTAGAGAAGATCGGGCCCGACGGGACGCTGCAGAAGGTCAAGCACATCAGCCGCATCCCCGACGTCTCCTCGCCGCCGCGCACCCTGACCGAGCAGCTGTACGGGGTCAAGGTCAGCTTCGCCGCCTTCGCGGCTCGCAAGGAGGCCTGGGAGCGGGTGGGCGGCTACCCCAGCGAGTGTCAGCTGGCCGGCGACTGGGGGTTCACCATGCGGCTGGCCCCCCTGGGCGACTTCGTGCGGGTCCCCTCGGTCGTGGCCCGCTACCGGGTAGACCACCGCAGCGAGGAGGCCAATCGGCGGCGGATCTCCCACTGGGCCCACGACTACGAGCACCTGTTCCGGCACGTCATCCCGCGGGTCGTGGAGCAGTTGCCGGGAGTGGATCCGGCCGAGGTGGCCGCGGCGACGCGCTACCGCTGCCAGAAGGAGCTGGCCCGGGCCAGCCGCAGCCTGCCCCCGGGCGAGCGGGCCGAGCTCGCGGAGCAGCTGCGTGAGTGGGCGACCGGGTGCGGCCTGGAGGCCGAGTGGGAGCGCTTCCGCCGGGGAGGGCGCGTCAGCAAGCCGCCGCGCCGGTTCGGCGCCTGGGGCCGCGTCCTGCGGGCGTTGCGTTCGCTCCGCTCGCCCGCCGGTTGATCGCGCTCCGGCGCCGGCTCGAGGTCGAGCGAACGAGGCCCGCGCCCGGTGGGGGCGTCCGCGGGAAGGCGGCCGCCCCCCGCACATGGGCCTGACGCCTTGTTCGCCCCCCCGAGCGCCGCTGTCAGGGCGAGGGAGGCGGCATGGCGATCGACCTCGTCCCGGGGCAGCTCCTGGGGGACCACGAGCTGCTCGAGCCGGCGGGCGCCGGCGGGTTCTCGGTGGTGTGGCGGGCGCGCGACGCGCGCGACGGCGCGCTGGTCGCGGTCAAGGTGCCGCAGGACGAGCGGCTGCTCGAGCACCTGCGCCAGGAGGCGGCGCTCACCCGGCGCCTCGGCGACGCGCAGGTGGTGCCGATCGTCGAGGCGCACCTCGCCCACGACCCGCCCTGCCTGGTCATGCCCTGGGTCGAGGGCGGCCCGCTGCCGCTGCCGAGAGAGGCGCCGCCGCCCGAGCAGATCTGGTCGCGCTAAACGGCAGGTCACGATCATGAGCGGTCGCTGCGAGGGCGGGTGGTAGCGCGCACAGGTGTCGACGCGACCGCTCATGA
>JAWLGW010000220.1:0-8296 GCA_041690735.1 Planctomycetota bacterium | reverse complement strand
GAACGAGCGCGCGGCGCGCGAGGTGGAGCGACGAAAGCAAGAAGAGAGCGATTGACGAGGAAAGCAGGAAAGCAGGAAAAGAGGGCCGTCTCTTCCTTTCCTGCTTTCCTGCTTTCCTCGTTCATTTTCTCTGGTGTTACTCGTCCCCATACGTGCGCCCGCCGCCGGTCATGACGCGCCCCGGCAGCTCCACCACCGGGGTGGTGCCGCGGGCGAGGAACAGGAGCGCGAAGCAGGTGTCGGGGATCGGCCCCGAGGTGCCCTGGCTGGCGCGCCACCAGCCGCCCTTCTGCTGCGCCTTCAGCAGGTAGGTCACGCCCTCGTCGAACCACTCGTGGTCGCCGAAGCGCTGGATCAGCCCCAGCACGCCCGCGCGCTCGAGGCCGTACAGGTAGTAGAAGTGGTGCAGCTTGCCGCCGGGGTTGCGGTCGACGGCGAAGTTCTTGGCCATCCAGGCCGCCCCGTGGCGCAGGGCGGCGTCGATCGGTCTCTTCAGCTCCCGCTCGTAGCGCGGGGTCCGCTCCAGGCGCGCCTTGCAGATGAACAGCGACGCCAGGGCGGAGCAGGTCATGCTGCCGTTGACCGTGGTCTTCCAGGCGTCGCCGGGGACGCCCGGGGGGAAGTAGGCCCAGCCGCGGGCGATCAGGGCATCGCGCGACATGGACTCGGTGATCTCCTCGGCCGCCTTGCGCTCCGCGGTGCGCATGTGGTCGTCGCGGGTGAGGCCCTTGCTGTCGGTGTCGTCCGCCCGCTTGAACTTGCGCTCGACCTTCTTGATCTCCTTGCGCAGGCGCTGCTCGATCTTCTCGAGGTCGCGGAAGGTGTGGTCGGCGCCGGGGATCGGGAAGGCGCGCACCTGCTCGTCTCCCTCGCGCAGGCACTCCAGCAGGCGCGCGGCCGCCTTCTCGTACACCTCCCGGGGCACCCGCACCCCCATGCGCTCGGCGGCGTCCAGCCCCAGCATGGCGTACTGGGCGTTCGACACGTCCTCGTCGCTGCCGCCGGCGTAGCGCCACAGCCCCGCCTCGCGCTGGTGCGCCGCCAGCCACTCCACGCAGCGGGCGGCGAGCTCGAGGTCGCGCCGGTCGGGGCGGCCCGGCTTCTTGCGCTCCCGGCTCCCCCCCGGGGCGATGGGGTCGCGGTCGGGGTCGAAGTTGGTCTTGGCCTCCAGCGCCAGCAGCACGCACCCCACCGCGTAGGTCCAGCGCAGCTCCTGGGCGTGGATCCGCTCGAACGCCTTGGCGACCGGCTCCTGGTCGGGCCCGATCCCGCACTTGAGCAGCGTGAAGGCGCACAGGGCGGTCACCCCCTGCGTCATGGGGAAGGCGTCGTCGGTCAGCTTGAGGGGCGCGTTCTCGTAGCGCCACGACCCGTCGGGCTGCTGCTGCTCGATCAGGTAGCGCACCCCCTTGGTGACCGCGGTCTTCATGGCCCCCTGCTGGGCGGCCTCGGGATCCTGCTGCTGAGCGGTCGCGACCGCGGTGAGCGCGAGCAGCGCCGCCCCCGCCGCCGCCGATCTCCGTGCGGCCTCGTGCGTCCCCACCATGCGCGCCTCCTCGTCCTTGCACCGTAGCCGCGGCGGGGCGGTGATGCCAGCGGCTACGAGGCGGCCGGCGCCTCGCGCCCCGCCCGGCGCACCAGCGCGCCCGCCGCCAGGCCGCTCCCGACCAGCAGCGCCAGCGATGCGGTCTCGAGGGCGCCGCCCTCCCACCGAAAGCCGAACGAGGCGCTGGCGGCCGCGACCAGCAACACCTCGATCCACAGCGACAGGCGCCCCGCGAACAGCAGCGCCCACCGCCCCAGGCCGGGCGGCGCCGCGCCGGCCGCGACCACCCCGCAGGCCAGCGGCACCCCGACCACCAGGCCCAGGACCGAGGGCTGCAGCGCCACCAGGGCCATGGCGGCCGCGAGGCCGCCGCAGGCGGCGCCGGCCTTGCCCTCGCCGGCTCGCCGCCACAGCAGCGCGGCGGCGACGAGCCCCAGCGCCGTCGCGAGCCCGATCAGCGTCAGGGCGAGCCGGCCCAGCGTTCGCCCGCCCAGCGCCAGGTATGCGCGGCCCAGCTCGGGGGGCGCCTCCTCGAGCGCCGCCAGCTCCACCGCCGCCGCGGCGATCACGGCGGCGGCCTCGTCGAGGCGAACGCGGTCGACCTGCGGCATGTCGTCGGTCGGCTGGTGATAGGCGGAGTAGAAGTTGGTGAGCGAGGAGCCGGTCAGCATGACCGCGGGGAGCCCGACCTCGCTGTAGGCCCCGGCGTCGCTGCCGGTCAGGACCCCCAGCAGGCGGATCGTGCCCTGGTACCAGGGGGAGATCCAGGGGTCGCCGATCGCGACGGGAGCGGCCCCCGAGCCGGTGGCTGCCGCCGCGGCGTCGCGGATCGCGCCGGGGAGCCAGGGGGGGGCGATCCCCTCGGCGTCCCAGGCGAACCCGTGGGGGATCGTGTGCACCACCAGCCGGTCGTGCTTCCAGCCCACCAGCTCCACCGCCACGGCCGCCTTGACGCTCTCCTGCAGCGCCTCGCCGCCGCGCTCGAGGTGCGCCTTGCTGCCCAGCAGCCCCCGCTCCTCACCGTCGAAGATCGCGACCTGCACGTCGCAGGCGGGGGGCTGCCCGCGCGCCGCCATGCTGGCCAGCTGGCGCGTGGCGGCCAGGATCGCGGCGATCGCGCCCCCGTCGTCGATCGCGCCCGGCGCGACGGAGACCGTGTCGTGGTGGGCGGCCAGCACCACGCGTCGGCTGCGGTCGCGCCCGGGCACCACCCCCAGCACGTTGACCAGGAAGCGAGGCCCGTGGCGGATCGCCTCCAGCGACACCTCCTGCGCGCCGGCGGCGGTCAGGGAGGAGGCGATGAACGCGATCGCGCCCCGCTGGGCGGCGCTGCCCATGGGGCGGCGGGGGAAGTCGCGCTGGAGGTCGTGCAACCACCGGTAGGCCTCGCCGCTCGCCGCCCCGAAGGCGGCCGCCTCGGCGGCGGTGGACACGGGCCGGGGCCCGGAGGCCAGCCAGCCGATGGCGAGGACCAGCAGCGGCGCCAGCGCCGAGACGACGAAGGAGACGCGGTGGGAGCGATCCATGAGCTCGAGCCTACCCGAGCCAGCTGGGGCGCACATTCAGAAGCGGCGCCGGAGGCGCCGCTTCCGCTATGCTGCCCTGGTGCTCGACGCGACCGACGACCCTCGCGGGTGGTTCCTGCCCCGCAGCCGGCTGCTCCTCCTGCGGGAGGCCGCGGACACGCTGCAGGTCGTGGGGGCCGACGGCGAGGTCACGGGCGAGCTGCGCGGGGCCGTCGCGGCGGCGCTGCGGCGGCGCCTGACGGGGGACCGGGCCCCCAGCCCGCTGCTGGACGCGCTGCTGCGCCGCGACCGGGGCCTCGCCGAGGCGCTGGCGAGCGACCGCCCCCTGCCCCTCCAGCCGGCGGCGCTGCTGCGCCGCGGCGGCTGGGGGCAGCTGTTCGTGGAGCTGACCGCCCGCTGCAACGAGCGCTGCCGCCACTGCTACGCCGACGCCGGCCCCGAGCGGACCGAGCTGCTCGCCCGGGAGACGGCGGTGGCGGTCGTGCGGGAGGCGGGGGCCCTGGGCTTTCGCGCCCTGCAGCTCACCGGGGGCGAGGCCCTGCTCCACCCCCACGTGGAGGAGGTCGCCGCCGCCGCCCGGGCCGCGGGCGTCCCGACCGTGGAGCTGTACACCAACGGCCTCCTGCTGACCGACGCCCGCCTGGCGCGGCTGCTCCAGCACGAGGTGGCCTTCGCCTTCTCGCTGTACGCCCGCGAGCCCGCGGTGCACGACGCGGTGACCCGCGTCCCCGGGTCCCACGGGCTGACGGTGGCCGCGATCCGGCGGGCGCTGGCGTCCGGCGCGGCCGTGCGGGTGGGGGTGGTCGCCACCCGGCCCGAGGACGAGGCGGAGGCCGTCGCGGCGGCGGAGCTGGCGCGGGAGCTGGGGGTCGGGCGGGTGGCTGTGGAGGTCAGCCGCGCGGTGGGCCGCGGCGAGTACGCCGGGCGCCCGGCCCCGCCCGTCCCGACGTCCCCTGAGGACGCCGGAGGGGGGCCCCACGCCCGCGTTCATGGCGGCAAGGCCGCGGTGCTCCCCGACGGCTCGGTGACGCCGTGCATCTTCTCGCGCCGCCTGGTGCTCGGCCGCGTGGGCCCCACCGGCGGGCTGCGGGAGGCCCTGGAGGGGCGCGGGCTGAGGCTCCGCGGCGGGCGCCTGTCCGCCGCTCGTCAGGCCTTGTGCACGGCGGGCGCGGGCCTGGCCTGCGCCGACTGTCGCATCGCGACGGCCCTCCTCGAGCCCGCGCGGCTGCCCACCGTCGCGCAGGAGGCGTCGGCGTGAGCGCTCCGCGCCGCCGGCCGGGCACCCTGGTCGAGGACGTGCCGGGGACCGGCGAGAGCGTGTTGCTCCACCCCGAGACGGGCCGCGTGCTGGCGCTCAACGCCGCCGGGGCCGCGGTGTGGGAGCTGCTCGACGGCCGCCGCACGATCGCGGACCTGGCGGCGACGCTGGCCGCGGCCGCCGAGGTCGCCCCGGAGGTCGCCCTGCGCGACGTGCGCGCCCTGCTCGATCAGCTGGCGGCGGACGGGTTCCTGGCCGGGGAGCCGCCGCCCGGCGGCGGCGCCACGTCGTAGACGTAGCGGAAGCGGCGTTCCGCGTCGCCCGCCACCTCACCCTCGAGGACCACGGGCTGCTCGCCCTCCCGCCGCTCCACCGACAGCGCCACCTCGAGCCGCTCGCCCCGCGCGAGGGGGAGCGGCGCCACGGGCAGCCAGTGCTGCCGGTAGAAGGTCTCGGGAGCGCCGGGCCGGGTGTCGAGCAGCGCCCCCGGCGCCAGCTCGGACACGAAGCAGGCGCACAGGCCGTCGAGGGTGCCGTCCCGCTCGGCGGTGAACGCCGCGCGGCTGGGAGGGAAGGCCTGCGCCTCCTCGCCGCTCATGCGCCGGCCGTCGAAGCGCCGCACCGCCTCGAGGGGCGCCAGCAGCGCCTGGGGGCCGACGCTCCGCTTGCTCGTCACCGGGTGGGCGTACTCCAGGTCCCTCACCGGCGACAGGTCGAGGCCCCCAGGGCGCGACGCCCACAGCTCGGCCCCCTCGCGCCGGGCGGCGGCGTCCTCGGCGGGGGCCAAGAACAGGGTGACCTCGCCGGGGATCATGCGCCCCTGGGGGGCGAGGCAGCGGTCGCGCAGGACGGCCGCCGCCGGGAAGATCCGCTCCTTGACCACCAGGTTGCCCACCCAGTCCACCAGCAGGACGTCTGCCTGCAGGTCGAGCTCCACCTCGCTGGCGTCGTCCCGGTGCACCACCACCCGGTCCCCGACCCCGTTCGCCCGCGCCACCGCCTCGATCACGCCGCCGATCGCCGAGGGCTCGATGGCGTGCACCGCTCGGGCGCCGGCCTGCGCGGCCAGCACCGACAGGACGCCCGTGCCCGCGCCCACCTCGATCACCACGTCTCCTGGCCGGACGACCTGCGCCAGGGCGCGGCGGTAGGCGTCGAGGCGCACCGCGTCGCCCACGTAGGTCCGGTGCACTGAGGGGAGCCCGTAGGTCGTGAGGTAGCTGCCGCCGGCGGGGGCGGGGCCGGCCGAGCCGCGCAGCAGGCCCGCCTGCGCCAGCCGCTCCAGGGCGCGCTGGACCAGGACCTGCTTCGCGGCGGCGCTGGCTCCGGGCCACGGCATGGCCTGGGCCAGGGCGGCGAGGTCGCGGCTCCCGTCGAGGAGGCCGAGCAGCTCCACCAGGTCGGGGGAGAGCGCCAGCCCGTCGCCGCGGTCGGAGCGCCCGGCGACCAGGTGCCCCTGGGCGTCGAACCACAGGACGAGGTCGGGATGCCGCTCGGGGTTCACGAAGGGAGCCTTGCTGCCGCGCCGGTAGGGTGCCACACTTCGGGGTGATGAGCCAACCTGCCTCGCCTTCGCCCGACTCTCCCCGCCCCGACCCCGAGGCGGTCGACCTGGTCCGCCGGCGCCTGCTGGTGGCGGGCGGCAAGTACGCCGCCCCGGCCGTGCTGGCCAGCCTGCTCATGCAGCGCACGGCGTACGCCCAGCAGTCGTGCATGCCGCCCGGCAGCAGCGAGCCGCTGCCGCCCGACGGCGGGCGTCCTCCCGGCCAGGCCATGATGTAGGCGTGCCTCCCGAGCCGCCGCGAGGAGAGCGACTCGCGATCGGCGGGGTGGTGGTCGAGTTGACGGCCGACGCAGCGGCCGCCGCGCAGGAGCCCCTGACGATGTGGGTGCGCGCCGCCCGGACGGACGCGCCGCCTACGCTGCAGCTGGCGATCACCCTCGCCGGCGCGCGGCCGCGCCTGCTGCGCGACGGCGTGGAGGTGCTCGCCTCGCCCGATCCCCGCCAGGTGCTCGACGCGCTCGAGCTGCTCCTGTACCGCGAGCTGGTGGCGCGGACGCCCGACACGCCGCTCCACGGCGCCGGCCTGGTCCTGCCCGGCGGCGCCGGCGCGACGCTGCTGGTGGGGCCCTCGGGGGCGGGCAAGTCGACCCTGGCGCAGGTCCTGCTCGCCCGCGGCGCGCGGTATCTGGCGGACGAGCAGCTGTTCGTGGCCCCGTCCGGACGCGCCGTGCGGGGGCTGCCCCGCACGATCTACGCCGAGGGGCGCGAGGAGGGCGTGTCGCCGGGGCCCGAGCAGGTGGTGAGCGAGCAGGTCCCGATCGCGCGGGTGGTGCTGCTGCGGCTGCCGCGCCATGCGAGCGGCCGGCTGACGCCGGTCGCGCCCTCGGCCGCGGCGGCCGAGCTCACCACGCACCTGCTCCGCCCCCCGCGGCCGGGCGACCTGGCCTGCCTGGCCGCGCTCGCGGGGGCCACGCCGGTGCAGGCGCTCGACCGAGAGGGCGCCGCGGCGGCCGCCGACCTCTTGCTGCGCCGCTGAGTCACAGCCCCGTCCAGGACGCCTGCCGGCGGGCGCGCCGAGGCTCGAGGGGCGTCCGGAGCAGGTGCGCCACCAACCGCCCTCGCGCGGTCACACCGCGAGCGAGCAGCAGCGGCGCCGTCAGCTGGGCCGCCCGCTGCACCAGCAACGAGGGCGCGTGATCGCTGCGGCGCAGCAGGGCCTCGATCAGCCCGCGTCGCCGGGGCCCGAGGACCGGGAGGCCGAGCGTGGCGGGCTCCGGGAAGGGCGCCGCCAGCCGCTCGCGCACGTGGGTCAGCGCGAGGCTCAGCCCCCGCTCCACCCCCAGCTCTCGCGCCAAGGAGGCCACCCGCGACCCGTCGCAGGGCTGGCGCAGCGCCAGCAGCTTGAGGTCGAACCCCCACACCAGGCGGCCGAAGGCGTGACGGACCAGGTGGAGGGCCAGGAACAGGAGCTCGTCCTCGGGGGCCAGCAGCCGCGCCGGCGCCCCACCGGCGGTCGTCGCGACCACGCTGCGGGCGAGCAGGTCGTCCACCGGCAGGTCCACCCCCAGCCCGGTGTCGAGGCGGAAGTGGAGCTCGAGCGTCACGCCGGCAGGGCCGTGCAGGTGCAGGTGCGCGAAGTTGCGCCGCAGGTGGCGCTGCACCGCCCCGCCCGGCTCGCGCCACCCGGCCGCGGAGAGCGCCGCCACCGCGGGCGCGAGGTCGCGCGGCGCCACCAGCAGGTCGAGGTCGGTGCTGGGCCGCAGGGCCGGGTCGCCGTACAGGCGGCGCGCCAGGAGCGGCCCCTTGAGCGCCACCGCCGCGAGGCCCGCCGCCGCGAGGGCGCTCAGCGCGCCGTCGAGGAGGGCCTCGTGCCGTCGCGCTCGCAGGCGCGCCACCGCGAGCTCGCGCCGCGCCTCGGCCGCCTGCGCGGTCGGCAGCAGGTCGGCGGCGAGGAGCGCGTCGAGGAGGAGCGGCCGCAGGGCGTGCCGCTCGGCCGCCCGCAGCACGCCCTCGCGGTCGCCCACCGCCTGCCACCGCGCCGCGAAGCCCGGAGCGGCGGGCCCCGGCAACGCGCTCAGCAAGCCCTCCAACACCTGCTCCAAGGCGTCCTCCAGGCTCGAGGGTACACCCGCGCGGACGCTGGAGCACTCGCGCGCCCGCGAGGGGAGGGCGCCGCCCGTCTGGGAGCGAAGCCCCCGGAACCACACTGGCCGGCACGCGTGCAGCGCCTCGCGAGGAGCCGTATCGAACACGGAATATCAACAGGGAACATCAACGAGAACAGCGAACGGCTCATCCTCCGAACCTGGCGCGTTGCCTCCAGCAGAGCCATTCCCTGTTCTCATTCTCTGTTTGCTGTTGATATTCCGTGTTCGATCTCCTCGGGCTACCGCGGCTGCATTTCGCGACGGCCGCGGGGAGCCGTTTCCGTCGGGCGGCCACACCAGGTAAAAGGGGGACCG
>JAWLGW010000219.1:0-8313 GCA_041690735.1 Planctomycetota bacterium | reverse complement strand
TGGCGCCCCCACCCCTGGCACGGGCTCGACGTGGGCCCCGACGCCCCGCGGGTGGTGCACGCCTACATCGAGCTCACCCCCTACGACTCGGTGAAGTACGAGGTCGACAAGGAGACCGGCTACCTGCGGGTCGACCGCCCCCAGCGCTACTCCTCCCAGCCGCCCACCCTGTACGGCTTCGTGCCGCAGACCTACTGCGCCGAGCGGGTGACCGCCCTGTCCGAGGGCGCCGAGCGGGGCGACGGCGACCCCCTCGACATCTGTGTGTTCAGCGAGCGGCCGATCGACCGGGCCGAGATCCTCCTCAACGCGCGGGTGATCGGCGGGATCCGCCTGATCGACCGGGGCGAGGCGGACGACAAGATCGTGGGCGTGCTCGAGAACGACGACGTGTTCGGCGGCGCCCGCAAGCTGGCCGACCTGCCCGAGGCCCTGCTGGAGCGGCTGCGCCACTACTTCCTCACCTACAAGCTCAAGCCCGGCGCCGCCGCCTCGGCGATCTCGATCGAGGAGACCTACGAGGCCGAGCAGGCGCAGCGGGTGATCGGCGCCGCCATGGAGGACTACGCCCACCACTTCGGCCGCCTCTCCGCGGGCTGAGCGCGTGCAGCCGGCGCGCTCCACGAGCAAGGCCGAGGCCGCCGCGCCCCAGGTCTCCCTGCCCGCCTGGCTGGTCGCCTGGGGCGCCGCCTGGCTGACGCCCTTCGGGGTGTTCGTGCTGGCGTTCATCCCCGCCGGCGCCGGCATGTTCGGGCGCTCCTGGATCGGGGGGCTGCACTTCCTCGCCGCCACGGCGGCGGCCCTGGCCCTGTTCCGCCGCGAGGTGCGGTGGGGGCTCGAGCGCGACCGCGGGGCCGGCGCGGCGCCGGGGCTCGCGCTCGCCCTGTGCGGCGCCGCCACCCTCGTCGCCTGCGCCCTGGCCCAGGCCACCTGGCCCCTGTCGCCCGAGGCGTTCGAGCGCTACCGCGCCCTGCAGATCGGGGTGGCGCGCATGGACGCCGTCTACCACGCGGTCAAGCTCCCCGAGCTCCTGTTCCAGCAGGCGCTGATCTACGTGCTCACCCGGCGCCTGCAGCGGGAGGGCTTCGCCGGCTGGCGCCTGATCGGCGCCTTCGCCCTCGCCTTCGCGGCGATCCACCTGCCGCTGATCGCCCTCAAGGGCTGGGCCGGGGTCCCCTTCGTCCTGGCGGCCGCGGCGGCCAGCGCGGTGTTCCCCGCCCTGATCGCCCGCTTCCGGGGCGGGGTCGCCTACAGCCTGTGCGTGCACCTGTTGGCCTACGTGATCGCCGGGTTGGCGCTGCGCGTCGCCGGGTAGTCGGCGCGCTCAGTCAGCGACTCGGGGCGGATCGGCGCCGTACGCGTTGCCCGTGACCTCGGTCTTCCCGTCGCTCCTCACCGCCGCCCCGGGGGCGTGGTGGGGGAACCAGTTGCCGGTGATCCGGGCCCCCTCCCGCGGCACGCCGCGGATCACCACCGGGCGCCGCCGGGCGCGGAAGGTGTTGTCGCGGACCTCGATCGCGTCCCCCGCCACGTCGGTCCCGTCGCCGCGGTCGCGGCCGCCGTGCATGTCGAAGCAGTGGCTGAGCGACTCGCCCAGCTCCACGTTGTGCACCGCCTGGTAGCCGCTGCCCGGGCGCCCGGTCCCGGCGATCGAGTGGCGGTTGAAGTCGAACAGGTTGCGCTCGATCCGCGCCGTCGCCTCGTCGAGGCACACCCCGTAGCCGAGCCCCTGGCGCTGGTTGCGGTGGATCCAGCTGTGGTGGACCTGGTGACCGCGCCCGCCGCGCAAGAAGACGGCCGCGTGGCTCCACCCGGCCAGCTCGCAGTTGTCCACCCGCAGCCGGTCGTGCGTGGCGAGGACGCCGTCCGAGGTGGGGAACCGGTAGTAGTAGTCGCGGCCGCGCCCCTCGGCGAAGGCCCGCCGGTGGTGGTCCAGCCGCCGCCTGGGGTCGGGCCCCAGCAGGCGCAGCCCGCTGAGGCGCACCTCGGCGCCGCCCGTCCGCAGCAGGGGGCGGGTGGCGAAGGCCTCGCTGAACAGCAGCGCTCCCGGCGAGCCCTCGTGCCCGCGGTCGCTGGCCAGGGTGACCCCGCCCGGCACCTCGAGCACCAGGTCCTCCACCACCACCCGCTCGGTGAGGTCGAGCGTCACGTCCCCCGGCACGAACACCACCTCGCCGGGCTTCGCCCGCGCCAGCGCGTCGATCAGCGCGTCCGCCGTGCGCACCACGTGGTCGCCCGTCGTGAGCGCGTCGCGATACCCGGCGCCGCCGCCGATCGGGCCGCGCGCGTCGGGGCGCGCCCCGTAGGTGCGGCCGCCCAGCTCCACCCAGGTCTGCTTCGGATCGGCGGGCGGGCTACCGAAGCGCGCCTCCGGCGGCGGGAGCCCCTCCTGCGCCCGCAACCCCGCCGCCGTCCCCAGCAGCGCCGTCCCCAGCGCCGCCAGCGCGGCCGTCGCGCTGACCCCGATCCGCCCTCCGCTCCTGCGCGGTCCGCTCATGTCCCCTCCCGCCGGTCTCGCCGCCTCACCCTACGCTGCGCGCGCCCTGCGCGCCGGGCTCCGCCGCGGTAGGGTGGCGACGCACGTCGAAGGGGAGCTCATGAGCCGGTGGAGGGATCGCCTGAGCCTCCGCTTCTCGCCCGCGGTCGAGGCCGAGCTGCCGGGGATCGAGGCGGCCTTCCGCGAGGAGCACGACCGCGCCTCGGTGGCGCGGGTGCGCGCCGCCGCGGCCCTGCTGGCGGGGGTGTACGCCAGCTACATCCCTGCCACCGTCCTGTTCGACTTCGGCCCCGCCTTCGCCCGAGTGCGCGCCCCGGCCGTCGGGCTGGAGGCCTTCGGGCTGCTGGTCACCCTGACCTTCGTCGCCTTCACCCTGCGGGCCGAGTTCTGGCGCTCCCTGCAGCCGATCACCGCCTTCACCGCCTTCCTGATCGGCGCCCAGGCCTCGGCGGTGTCGCTCCTGTTCCCGCACCCCTACGACTACGTGGCCCTGAGCAGCGTCATGCTGGTGATCCTGTGCGTGTTCACGGTGATCCGCCTCCGCTTCGCGCCCGCCACCTGCGCCGGCCTGGGGATCGTGGCCGCCTTCAGCGTCGAGGCCGCGACCTTCGGCAAGCTGGGCGGCCTGGCCGCGATCCAGCTGGGCTTCTACCTGTTCACCGGCAACCTGATCGGGGTCCTGGCCGCCTACTGGATCGAGCGCACCCTGCGCCACGACTTCCTGCAGACCCAGCGCCTGGCCAGGGAGCGCGAGCGCTCCGAGCGGCTGCTCCTCAACGTGCTCCCGGCCTCCATCGCCGAGCGCCTCAAGGCGGGCGAGGAGCCGATCGCCGACAGCCTGCCCGAGGTGACGGTCCTGTTCGCCGACATCGTCGGCTTCACCCAGCTCTCCTCGCGCACCTCCCCCGAGGAGCTGGTGGCGATCCTCAACGAGCTGTTCCGCCGCTTCGACGCCCTCGCCGAGCGGCACGGCCTGGAGAAGATCAAGACCATAGGCGACGCCTACATGGCCGCCGCCGGCCTCCCCACCCCCCAGCCCGACCACGCCGCCCGGGCGGCCGACATGGCGCTGGGCCTCCTGGCCGCGATCGAGGACCTCAACCGCGAGCGCGGCTGGGGCCTGGGCGTGCGGGTCGGCCTCCACTCGGGCCCCCTGGTGGCGGGGGTGATCGGCAAGCAGAAGTTCAGCTACGACGTGTGGGGCGACACCGTCAACACCGCCAGCCGCATGGAGTCCCACGGCGCGCCCGGCAAGGTGCAGGTCTCGGCGGCGACCCAGGCCTACCTCGAAGGCGCCTTCGTGCTCGAAGGGCGAGGCGAGCTGGAGGTGAAGGGGAAGGGGCCCATGCGCACATGGTTCCTCACGGGGCGGCGGCCGACGGGAGCTGAGGCGGCGTCGTCGAGCGAGGGGACGGACCTGACGGATCGGGCCCGGGCCGATACCGTGCCACGGTGAGCGGACGCACCGAGCACTCTCCGGCGGCCGGCTCGCGCCGCCAGGGAGCCCGCCCCGACGCCCGGGATCGGCGGGCGATCGCGCGCGATCTGCGGGCGCCCCTGCTCCGCGGGGCCCGGGTGTGGGTCCGGCTGGCGCTCGTCCTGGCCTGCCTGTTCGTGCCTTCCTTCGGCCTCAAGGGCCTGGTGTGGCTGCTGGGGGTGGGGATCCCGCTGCTGATCGTCAGCGTGTTCCTGGCCTACGTCGCGCAGGGGCGGCTGCTGCGCGCCCGGGCGGAGGGGCTCGAGGCGGCCGAGGAGGTCCGCGGTCCGCTGGGCGTGGGGTACCTGATCCGCGGCGAGCAGGAGGGGCGCGCGGTGCGCGTCCTGCGCGATCGGGTGGAGGTCGCGGTCGACTCACCGCTGGTGCACGTCCTCGACCGCCCCCTGCTGCGCGCGCTGGCCGCCGGGGAGCTCCCGGCCGAGCATCCGCTGGCAGGACCCCGGACGCTCCAGGCGGCGGTCCGGCGCCTGCTCGACCGCGGCGTGACCGAGCTGGAGCTCGACGGCCGCAAGGCGATCGCCCGCGGCGGCGAGGCGCCCGCCGCTCGGCTCGTCGCCGACCTCGTCGCGGTGGCCCAGGCGCCCCTCCGGATCCGGTTCGCCGTCAGCCCGCCGGCGGCGTCGGGCTGCCCCTACTGCCGGGGGCCCCTGGAGCCGATCACCGTCGCTCCCCGGGTGCGCTGCTCGGCCTGCGACGCCGTCCACCACGCAGAGTGCTGGCGCGAGCACGGCGGCTGCGCCGTGTTCCGCTGCCGGCGCGCCCCGGTCGAGGGGCGCGAGCGGGCGGCCGTGGACGAGGGCGCCGCGGGCGAGAACGCGGTGGCCGCCGCGGCCGAGGGGCACCGCGAGGCCGTGCGGATCCGGATCAGCGAACGCGCCTAGCGGGCCGTGGGGCGAGCTCGGGGCCCGCGATCCCGTGGCTCACCGCCCGTCGGCTCCCTCTCGTCCCGCCTCAGCGGCGAGCGGCTGCGCCAGCGCCCGCTCCACCACGCTCCCGCGCAGGTGCGCCAGGGTGCCCGCCCGCGGCGGCTGACCGACCTCCGCCAGCCGCTCCTCCTCCCACTCGAGGTCGCTGCGGCAGAACGTCCGCAGGGCGCGCGCCGCGCGCGGCAGGTCGTCGGCGGCCCGCAGTACGTCCGCCCACCGCTGCAGCAGCGCCTCCATGCGCTTGTGCTCCCGCCACCGCGGGTCGCGCAGCAGCTCCACCAGGGGCGCCGCGGCGGCGCTCACCTGCCGGGGCCCGGCGTCGTCCTCCAGCGCCTGGAGCGTCGCCAGGAGGTCGCGCGTTCGGGCCAGCAGGTCCGCCTGCCGGGGCCGCTGTCGGCGGCGGGACGCCGTCCGCCAGCGGTCGAAGCCGTGCGGGTCGACCTCGGTGGGCCGGACCCCCCACAGGAGGTCGAGGAGCGCCTGGGCGGCGACGTCGTCGCCCCAGGCGCGCAGGCCCAGCAGCCAGGGCCCCAGCCGCGCCGGCGAGGCGACCGGCTCCTCGCCGAGCGCCAGCAGGGCCTCCCGCGCCGCGGCGAGCCCGGCGTACGCCGCCAGCCTCAACCCCTCCACGTCCACCTCGCCGCGCGCGAGGCGGTGGAGCAAGACCTGTCGCTCGGCGGCGCTCTCGGGCGCGGCCCCCTGCTCCCGGCGGAGGGGCGCGCCCGCGGCCCAGGCCGCCAGGGCGGCGGCGAACGGCTCCCCCTGGCCCCGCCCGTCGCGACACAGGTCCCGCAGCCGGGTCGCCCACCGCGGCCCGGTGGGGGCGACGCACACGTCCGCGACCGCCAGCGCCAGCTTCATGAACCCCGACAGCGAGGGCGGCAGCGTGTCGTGCTCGCCGCGCGCCAGGCTCACGGCCAGCCGCAGCGCGTGACGCTCCTCGCCCGCCACCGCGGCCGCCAGCTCCTGCAGCCCTCCCTCGCTCGGCGCCGCGCACCAGGCCCGCACCCCCCGCAGCGCCTGGCTCAGCGCCGGCGCTCGCAGCCCCTCCGCGTCGAGCTCCCCGGTCCGGCGCTTGGCCCGGTCGAGCAGCGCCGTCACCACCACCGCCTTCCCCGCCGCGTCGAGCGCCGCCGCCCACCGCTCCCAGGGCACGTGCTCGCCCGCGGGGGCCGCCTCGCCGAGGACCCGGCGGGCGGGGGCGTGCCCCAGCCAGGCCGCCAGCTCGACCCGCTCGCGGGCCAGCTCCCCGGTCCGCAGGCGGGCGGCGAGGAGGCGCGCCGCCGCCGCGGGGGGGGTGGGGGGGCGGCCGGCGCGCTCCAGCCTGCGCAGGGCCTCGTCGGGCATGCCCGCAGGATAGCGGCGGCGGCTCCGGACGTCTGCCCGTTACAGGTAGGCCAGCCCCGTGTCCTCTTCGGGCAGGGGATAGGCGGCCTCGATCGCCGCCACGTCCTCGTCGGTGAGCTGCAGCCCGCGGGCGCCGGCGTTCTCCTCCACGTGCGGGATCCGCGACGCCTTGGGGATCGTGAAGGTGCCCTCGAGGCGCGTCAGGAAGGCCAGGGTCACCTGCGCGATCGTCGCCTGGCGGCGCTCCGCCACCTCGGCCAGCACCTTGCCGCCCCGGCTGCGCTTACCGGCGGGGGCCTTGCTGCCGAAGGGGCTGTAGCCGACCAGCGCGATCTCCCGGGACTGACAGTGCGGGAGCAGCCGCCGCTCCACGCCCCGGTGGGCGAGGTCGTAGTACACCTGGTCGCACACGATCTTGCCGGGGCCGATCGCGTCCTCGGCCTCGATCAGGTCGTCGACGTCGAAGTTCGACACGCCCAAGTACCGCGTCTTGCCCTGGGCCACCAGGTCCTCCAGGGCCCGCAGGGTCTCGTCGAGGGCGATCCGCCCCCGCCAGTGGAGGAGGTAGCAGTCGAGGGACTCGACCCCGAGCTTGGCGAGGGAGCGCTCGCAGGCCTCGATGGTGCCGCTGTAGGTGGCGTTCTCGGGGAGGACCTTGCTGACCAGGAACACGTCCTCCCGGGCGCCGCCGCGGGACCGCCAGGTGGCGAGGGCCTGCCCCACCACGTCCTCGGCGGGCCCGTACAGCTCGGCGGTGTCGAGGTGGGTGAGGCCGAGCTCGAGGCCCCGCAACAGGGCCTCCGCCTCGCGCTGGGGCGCGTCCCCCATGTGCCAGGTGCCCTGGCCGATCACCGGCACCTTCACCCCGCTGGCGCCGAACGTCCGCCGGACCGGCCGCTTCATGCCCACCTCCGCTGGTTCATTGGAGCCTGTGGGTGGACTCTGAGGGCGCCGTCGCTCACCTGCCCTCGACGTCGCCCTCGACGTTGCGGCTGCGGAACAGGGTCGGCCCCTGCTGGGGCACGTGCGCCAGCGCGACCCGGGTCAGGCGCGCGCCCTCGACCGAGAGGGAGTAGCGGGCGCTCGCCTCCCGCCGCTCGGGGCGGAAGGGCGCCACCACCTCGCGCGGCTGCGCGCCGTCGAGGCGCACCAGCAGCCCCTGGGGCCGGCGCTCGATCGCCAGGCGCACGGCGCCGCGGCGCCAGGCGACCGCCTGGCGGACCTCCCCCACCACCACCTCGCCCGAGGTGGCGCGCACCTCGAGCCCCTCGTCGGTGCGCACCCGCACCGTGTGCCCGGCGCGGGGGGCCTGCTCCAGCTCGAGCAGCAGCCCCCACCCGGGGATGTCGGTGTGCGCGGCGTCGAGGGGCACCTCGCGCAGGCGGTGGGCGAGGAACGCCCCCTCGCGGACGGCCGGCTCCGCCGCCCCGTCGAGGGCGGAGATCAGGCAGCCCTCCTCGTCCGCCAGCAGCTGGCCCAGCACGGCGAGGACCGCCGCGGCGTCCTCGGCCAGCACCTGCCCCAGGGCGCACGAGGCGAGGCGGGGCTCGCTCGCTTCGAGGTGGCGATGCAGCTCCACCCGCTCCCGCGTCAGCCGGGTCCAGCGCTGGTGGCGGTCGGCCCGATCGACCAGGCCCATGAGCAGGCGCCCGTCGTCGACCACGCCCCGCGCGGCGAGGGGCTCCAGACGCTCGAGCGCCCGCTTGCGCCCGCGGGGGTCGGCGACGGCGTGGCGCACCCGCACGGCGCCTTCGGCGAAGGTCGCCCAGGCGGAGAGCTCGTCCCGGGCGGGGCCGGCGCCTGGTTCGTCGGTGAGGTCGCCGGCCGCCTGGCGGGCGCGGCGCGCGAGCGCCAGCAGGGCCCGCTCTCGCTCGGGCCAGGGGCGGGTCACCATGGCGGCCAGCAGCGACTGGAGGACGCCGGCCAGGGCCTCGTCGGCGGCGCCCTGGGGGCGCGTGTGCGGCAGGGCCTGCCGCACCGCGTTCACGTCGCGGAACAGGAGGCGGCTGAGGTCGAGCGCCGTCCGGGCGGCGCGCGGGGCCGCC
>JAWLGW010000218.1:0-8320 GCA_041690735.1 Planctomycetota bacterium | reverse complement strand
GGAGCTGGCGGTCGAGCGACAGCTCCTCCCTTGGCGCTCATGGCGTCCTTGGCGGTCAGGACTTGGCGCCCGTGGCGGTCGCTGAACGAGTTCTTCGAGGCCGCCTCAGTCCGACGCTTGCGCCGAGCGGTCCGCCGCCGCGTAGTCGTCGGGCGAGGCGAGGGGGCGCGGCGGGCGGCGGGGCGGCCCCTCGGCGCCGTCGCGCAGGGGCGGCACGCGGCGCGTCTGGCGCTCCATGCGGGCGTGGGGCACGGGCCGGCGGGCGGGCGCGCCGGACGGCGCCTCGCCGGGACGCACCAGGCGAAGCTGCCAGGGTCCGATCCGCACGTCCTGACCGCGGCGCAGGGCGACCGGGTCGGGGCCGATCTTGTGGCCCGCCACCCGGGTCCCGTTGGAGCTGCCGAGGTCGCGCAGGAACACCCCCTGCGGCGTGCGCTCCACCTCGGCGTGGCGGCGGGACACGTTCACGTGGTCGAGCACCACGTCGGCGGCGCTGGTCCGGCCGACGAGCAGCGTCTGGCCGGTGCGCAGGGGCACCGGCCCCACCGCGTCCAGGTCGGGATCGACCGGCTCGAACCGCAGGAGCAGCGCCTCACGCGGCGGCCCCGACCGGCGCGGCGGTCCCGCGGCTGCCGCCGCGGTCTCCGGTGGCTCGGGGGCCGCAGCGGCCGACGTCGCCGGCGGGGCGGCCGGCGCGGACGTGGCGACCGGCGTCGCGGTCGGCGGAGCGGGCGAGCGCCGCTGGCGCCGCTCCTCCTCGAGGGCGGCGGGCGCCATGTCGAGGGTGTGGAGCGGCTCGTCCTCCGCCTCCTCCTCGCCCTGGAGGTCGGCCAGGAGCCCCTCCACGTCGTCGACCGAGGGCGCCCCCACGAACCCGCTCGCCTGGTCCGGCGCCTCGGCCGGCGCCGCCGGCGCCATGTCGCTCCAGTCGAGCCCGGTCTCGTCGGCCGCCTGCGACGCCAGCGCGGAGTCGCCCCACTCGCGGCCCTCGCTCGGCGCCCCGTCGCTCCACTCGGCCTCACCGCGGAGCGCCTTGAGCTGGTCGCGCGCGAAGTCGAGCTCGCCGGTCAGCTCCTGCTCCCGCCGCAGGGCGGCGCTCTCGAGCTCCTCCAGGCGCCGCGCCAGGGCCTGGCGCTCGGCCGCCTCACGCTCGCGCGCCGTCTCGGCCTCGATCGCCCGCTGCGCCAGCTCCTCGAGCTGCCCGTCCCGCTCGCTCTGGGCGTGGGTGCCCCGCGCCACCTGAGCCCGCAGCTGCCACACCTCCGCCTGCACCTGCTCCAGCCGCGACGCCTGCTCCTGCTCGCGCGCCCGGCTGGCCTCGAGCTGCTGGGCCAGCTGCCGCTCCCGGCCCCGCGCGCCCTGCAGCTCGCGCATCTGCTTGACCGCCTCGGCCCGCGCCCGGTCGGCGCGGCGCAGCTTGTCCTGCAGCTCGCTCACGCGCTTGCGGCCGGCCTCCAGCGCCTGCTCGCCCTCCTGCAGCCGCCGCGTCAGGTCACCCGCCTCGCGCTTGCGGGCGGCGCCCTCCCGGCGGGCCTCGTCGAGCTGCTTGGCGAGGCGGGTGCGCTCCTTCTCGAGCCCCAGGGCCCGCTCCTGCAGCTGCTCCCGCTCCTGACGCAGGCCGTCCGCCTGGGCGCGCACCTCCGCCAGGGCCCGCTCGCTCCCGCCCAGGCGCTGCAGGCGGCCCTCCACGGCGGAGAGCTGCTGCGCGGCCTCGTCGCGGCGGGTCTCCGCTTGGGCCACCCGCTGCTCGAGGCTGGCGACCGTGCGCCGCAGCTCCGCCTCCAGCTTGCGCGCCCCGTCCAGCTCGGCCCCGCGCTGCGCCCCCTGCTGCATGAGCTGGGTGACGCTCTCCTGCTGGCGAGTCAGGCGCTCCTCGAGGTCGAGCACCTGCTCGCGCAGGCCGTCCCGGTCGCTCAGGAGCGCGTCGCGCTGGCGCCGGAGCTCCTCCTCCAGCTCGCTGCTGGCCGCGCTGAAGCGGCCGGTGCGCCGCAGCTCGGCCAGGCTCTCGCGCTCCTCCGCCTGCTCGCCCTCCAGCCGCGCCCGCAGCGCGTCCCGCTCGGCGACCAGCGCGTCGCGCTGCTCGCGCAGCTCCGCCTCGAGCCGGCGCGCCCCGTCCAGCTCCGAGTCGAAGTGCGCGTTCTGCTGCATGAGCTGGGTGACGCTCTCCTGCTGGCGGCCCAGCCGCTCCTCCAGGGCGTCCACCCGGGACCGCAGCGCGTCCCGCTCCTCGCTGAGCGCGTCGCGCTGCTGCCGCAGCTCGTCCTCCAGCTGGATCGAGCCGTCCAGGCGGCCCGTCCGCGCGCGCAGCCGCTCGAGGCTCTCCCGGTCGCGCTCGCGCTGCCCCTCCAGCCGCTCGAGCTTGCTCCGCAGCTCGTCCCGCTCGGCCCGCAGCGCGTCCCGCTGCTGGCGCAGGTCCGCCTGCAGCTCGCGCGCCTCGTCCAGCTGCGCCTGCTGCTGGCCGATCCGGCCCTCCAGCTCGGCCACCGTCTGCTCGTGCCGGGCCTGCTCCGCCTCCAGCTCCGCGATGCTGCCGGCCAGGCCGTCGCGCTCGCTGGCCAGGGCGCGCCGCGCCGCCTCCAGCCGGTCGCGCTCGCCGCCCAGCTCGGCGAGGGCCGCCGCCCGCTCCTCCAGCGCGCGCTGCAGCTCGGCCACCCGCCGCTCGTGGGCCGCCGCGGCGGCGCGCCCCTCGCTCAGCTGGGCGCGCAGGGCGTCGCGCTCCGCCTCCAGCGCAGCGCGCTCGTCGCGCAGCTCGATCGCCCGCTGCTCAGCGCCCTCCAGCCGGCCCGCCAGGCGCTCCCGCTCCCGCTCGAGCCCGGTCAGGCGCTCCTGCAGCGCCCCCTGCTCGGCGCGCGTCGCGTCCCGCTCGGCCAGGGCCTGCTCGCGCTCCGCCTCGAGCACCTCCGCCCGCTGCGCCAGGGAGGCGGCGCGGGCTCGCGCCGCCTCGTGCTCGGCCTAGACCTCGGCCAGGCGCGCCGCCACCTCGCGCGGGGGGGCGACCTCCCCCTCGCGGGGAGCAGCGGCGGCGGCCTCGCCCGTGGTCCGCAGCCGCGCCAGCTCCTGCTCGAGGGCGGCGCGCTGCTGGCGCAGCTCCGCCTCCAGCCGCTCGGTCCCCTCCAGCCGGCCAAAGAGCCGCGCCTGCTCGCGCTCCAGCTCGACCACCTGGGCCGCCAGCCGCCCGCGCTCGGCCTCCGCCGCCTCGGCCGCCGCCCGGGCGTGGTCCCGCTCCTGCCGGAAGCGCGTCGCCGCGGCCGCCGCCTCCCCCGCGGCGGTGATCCCCTCGCCGGCCATGAGCCGACCGCGCAGGTCCGACAGCTCGAGGTCCTGCGCCGCTCGCTGCTGGCGGAGCTCCGCCTCCAGCCGCGTCGCGCCGTCGAGGAGCCCGCTCAGCCGCTCGCGCTCGCGCTCCAGCTCGTGCACCCGCGCGGTGAGCGCTCGTCCCTCGTCCGCCCTCGCCGCCTGCTGGGCCAGCTCCCGGCGCAGGGCGTCCAGCTCCGTCCGCTGCCGGTCCCGCTCGGCCTCCAGGGCCGCCAGACGATCGCGCAGCGCCGCCTCGCGCGCGCCGAGCGCCTCGCGCTGCTCGCGCAGCTCTCCCTCGAGGCGGCGCGCCTGCTCCAGCCGCCCGGCCGCCCGCTCCAGCTCGCGCTCCAAGCGCTCGACCTGGGCCCGCAGCGCCGCGCCCGTCCCGTCGGCGCCGTCGTCGCCCGGCGCCCCCCCCGCGGCGGCGCGCCGCTCGAGCTGCTCGATCAGCGCCGTGCGCTCCTTGCGCAGCCCCTCCAGCTCGGCCGCCCGCTCCTCGAGCAGGGCGTCGCGCTTGCGAACCTCCGCCACCAGGTCGGGGTCGGGCCCCGCCGAGCGGCGGGCGCGGGTGTCCTCGAGGTGCAGGCGCAGGTCGGCCAGCTGCAGGCGGAGCTCCACCTCGCGCTCGCGCTGCGCCTCGAGCTCGGCCGCCTGCTCGGCCAGGACCTCGTGCGTCTCGACCCGCTCCGCCGCCAGCGCGTCATGCGCATCCTGCAGCGCGTCGCGACGGGCGCGCAGGGTGTGCACCTCGTGCTCCAGCGCGCGCAGCGTCTCGGTCTGCGCCGCGGCGTCGGCCTGCAAGGCGGCGCGCTCCGCCTCCAGGTCGGCGAGCTCGAGGGCCGAGGCGCCCTCGCCGCCGCCGCGCAGCGCCCCGAGCTCGCGGCGCAGGGCCGTGAGCTCGGCGGTCCGCGCCGCCTTCTCGCGCAGCTCCCGCTCCAGCGCCGCCGCCAGGGCCCGCAGACGCTCACGGGCCGCGCGCACCTCGTCCAGCAGGCGCGCGATCATCTGCGGCGAAGGGGTGGGTGCAGCGGGCATGCGAACGGCGGACACCTCGGGCCCCATCATGTCAGGTCGCGCGCCGTCCTGCTACCGCGCCGCGGGATAGCTGCGGGCCAGGCGCGCGGGCGAGACACCCGCCCGGAACGCGGTCCGCACGGTCCACATCCGGAGCACCGTCCGCAGCGCGCCCTGCCGCTGCCACCGGCGGGCGCTGGTGGTCAGGGTGGCCTCCAGCCGCGCCGGCGGAGCGCGCCGCCGCAGCAGGTCGACCAGGAGCAGGTCCTCGAGGAGCGGCTCCTGCGGGAAGCCGCCCAGGTCCACGAACAGCTTCCGCCGCACCAGCAGCCCCTGATCGCCCGAGGGGGTGCAGAACAGCCGGGTGCGCAGGTCCATGCCGCCCTCGATCAACCGGTAGATCCAGCCTCGGGCGCCCAGGCGCACCGGGAAGTAGCCCCACCCGACGCCGGGGCGCCCCTGCGCCGCGCGGGCGGCGGCCAGGGCCGCGGGCGGCAGGAGGGTGTCGGCGTGGAGGAACAGCAGCCAGCGGGCGCGGGTCGCCGCCGCTCCGGCGTTGAGCTGCGGCGCGCGCCCGCGGGCCGCCTGCAGGACGCGGGCCCTGGGGCAGGCGCGCAGGGCCCGCGTTACGGTGGCGTCGCGGCTGCCGCCGTCGACGATCACCAGCTCCTCGTCGGCGGCGAGCTGCCGCGCCAGCTCGCCGCACAGGCCGCCGACCGCCGCCTCCTCGTCGAGGGTGGGCACGATCACCGCCAGCGGGGGCGGCCGCTCCTCGTCGCTCACTCCAGCGCGGCCTCGACGTCGCTCGCGCGCACCTCGTCCTCCTCCGCCAGGTAGGCCAGGCCCTGGCACAGGTGCTGCAGCTCGCGCACGTTGCCCGGCCAGCGGTGGCGGGCGAGGCGCTCGCGCGCGTCGTCCGCCAGGGTGAGCTCACGCCCCGCCTCGCTGCCTGCGGTGGCGAGGAACCGCTCCGCCAGCAGCAGCACGTCGTCGCCGCGCTCCCGCAAGGGCGGCAGCACCAGGGTGATCACGTTGAGGCGGTACAGCAGGTCCTCCCGGAAGGTCTTGTGGGCCACCGCGGCCTCCAGGTCCTTGTTGGTGGCGGCGACCAGGCGCGCGTCGATCTTGCGCGGCTTGGTCTCGCCGACGCGGACCACCTCCCGCTCCTGGATCACGCGCAGCAGCTTGACCTGCACCGAGAGCGGCAGGTCGCCCAGCTCGTCGAGGAAGAAGGTGCCGCCGGCCGCCGCCTCGAAGTAGCCGGCCGCGTCGGCGGCGGCGCCGGTGAAGGCGCCCCTGGCGTGCCCGAACAGCTCGCTCTCGATCAGCCCCTCGGGGATCTGCCCGGTGGTGGCGACGAAGGGGCCGCCGCGGCCGCTCAGGCGGTGGAGCGAGCGGGCCACCAGCTCCTTGCCGGTCCCGGTCTCCCCCAGCACCAGCACCGGCAGGGGCGAGGGGGCGACCTTCTTGATCGTGTGGAGCACCGCGGCCATGGCCTCGCTGCGCCCCAGGAGCTCGGGGAACTCGTCCCAGATCCCGGGGTCGATCGCGCCGGACGCGACGTCGCCCTGCGGGCGCTTGAGCTCGCGCTGGTCGAGGCCGGCCCGCACCCGCGCGCGCACCTCGTCGATCCGGAACGGCTTCTGAATGAAGTCCTGCGCCCCCAGCTTCATGGCCTCGACGGCGGTCGGGATGTCGCCGTGGGCCGAGATCATGTAGACCAGGACCCCCGGGTGGCGCTCCTGCGCGTGACGCAGCACCTCCATGCCGTCCTTGCCCGGCATGCGCAGGTCGGTGACCACCGCGTCGACGCCGCCGCGGTCGAGGCGCGCGATCCCGGCCTCGCCGTCCGCCGCGGTCTCGACGCGGTACCCCGCCCGCCCGAGCACCTCCTGCAGGCCCAGGCGCATGGGGGCCTCGTCGTCGATCACCAGGATCACCGCGCTCATGCGGACGCCCCTCCCTCCGGCTGAGCCGGCAGCTCCAGGGTGAAGGTGGTGCCCTCCCCCTCCTGCGAGTGCAGCCAGATGCAGCCGCCGTGGTCGCGGACGATCGCGAAGCCGACCGACAGGCCCAGGCCCGTCCCCTGCCCCACCGGCTTGGTGGTGAAGAACGGCTCGAAGATCCGCTCCAGGCGAGCGGGCGCGATCCCCCGGCCGGTGTCGGCGACCGACAGCAGCACTCGCGGCCCGTCGCCCTCGGCCTGTCCGAAGGCGCGGCCGGGCGGCGGCGGGTCGTCGCTCCCGCGGGTGCGGACGCCCAGTGTGAGGGTGCCGGCGCCCTCCATGGCGTGGCAGGCGTTCACGATCAGGTTGAGGAGCACCTGCGCCACCTGCCCCTCGTCACCCACCACCGGCGGCGCCGCCTCGAAGGCCTCGACCACCTCGATCCCCTTGAGCATCTTCTGGTGGCGCACGATCGACAGCGCCCGGGCCACCGCCGCCCGCGGCTCGAACGGCTGGCGCACGCCCTCGCTCTTGCGAGAGAAGCGCAGCAGGCCCTTGACGATCTCGCCCACGCTCACCGCCTGCTCCTCGATCAGCCGCGCCTTCTCCAGGGCGGGCGCGTCCTCCCCTTGCGCCTCGCGGATCTCCTCCTGCAGGAGCTGGGCGAACATGCTGACGACCCCGATCGGGTTGTTGATCTCGTGCGCGATCCCCGCGGCCATCTCGCCCAGGGTCGACAGCTTCTCGCTCTGCACCAGCTGGGCTCGCAGCAGCCGGTTCTGGGTCACGTCCCGGGCGTGCTCGACCACCCCCCGCACGGTCAGGTCGGCGGCGAAGATCGGGTAGTGGGCCACCTGCCACACGCGCTCGTGCGCCCCCTCGAGCTCCACCTGCCGCGGCTCGCCGCGCGAGAACAGCGCCTGCAACGCCTCCAGCTCGTCGGCCCGCGCCTCGCCGCAGCGCGCCGCCAGCACGTCGGCGTAGGGGCGGCCCACCGGCTCCCACCCCAGGGCCTCGCGGGCGCCCCGGTTGGCGCGGACCACCGTCAGCCCTGGGTCGAGCACCACCAGGACGTCGGTGATCGCGTCCAGCGTGCCGGTCAGCTCGCGCTCCTTCTTCTCGGTGTCGGCGAGGCTGCGCTGCAGGAAGGCGGCCCGGGCGCCGCGGATCCCCAGCACCCCCACCAGCACCAGGCTGATCGCCCCGAGCGCCAGCGGCGCCAGGTCTCCGCCCCGCTCGAACGGCAACCGGGCCACCAGCTCCCAGGGGCGGACTCCGGCCCGCGCCACCCGCAAGGCCGCCGCGACCTCGTCGCCCTCGATCGTCACGCGTCGGCCGGAGCGCGCCGGGGGACCCGCCGGCGCCGCCGGCGCGACCGCGCCAGGAGGCCACAGGACGCGGTCGTCCACCCGCAGCGCCCACCGGCCGCCGGCGACCGCCTGCTCCAGGCGCGCCAGCGCCGGCGCGGCCTCGTAGGTGACCACCAGCGCCAGGCCCAGGCTTCGCCGAACCGCCGTCGCCTGCAAGGTGGGGCCGCCGGGGGCCGTCCCCAGGTCGAGGGCGACCGCGCCCGTCGCCAGCGGCGCCGCGGCGGCGGGTGAGGCGCGCTCCAGGGCGGGGGCGCCGAGGCGGCGGTCGAAGCCGAACAGCGGCGGCCCCCCCGGCTCCAGCGACACCGCGCGGACCTGCAGCAAGCGCGCGTCCCGGGCCAGGAGGGCGAGCTGGTGGTCCAGCCGCAGGAAGGCCTGCCGGCGCGGCTCGGGGGAGGCCGCCGGGTCGACGACCTGCGCCAGCCCCTCGAGCCCCGCCAGGTGCCGCGCGGCCTCGCTCGCGTCCTGAGCCAGGCGCTCGAGGTCGGCCGCCGCCTCCTCCAGCGCCTCCTGGTGCTGCACGCGCGCGGTCTCGGCGCGCATGTCGCCCAGCGCCCGGTGCAGGGCCAGGGTGATCCCGGCCAGCAGCCCGAGCAGGAGGAGCGCCGCCACGGCGGTGTCGAGGCGCGGACGCATCAGGGCAACAGCTCCGCCAGGGCCGCCGCCTGCTGCGCGGTCGCCGAGCCGGGCGCC
>JAWLGW010000217.1:0-8358 GCA_041690735.1 Planctomycetota bacterium | reverse complement strand
CCTCGGACGTCTCGTCGTGGCCGAAGGAGCCGTTGCCGTTCTGCGGGGTCTCGGTGCCCTCGGTGAAGTCGATGCGGGCGATGTTGGCGCCGTTGGGCGGCTTGTTGACCGGATCGCTCTGGACAAAGTCCTCGACCTCCTGCAGGAACGGCGATGCCACGTTGTCGCCGTCGGGGCCGCTGACCGAGACGCCATTCTTGTCGATGGGCTGATTGGCGCCGGTCGGACTCTGGCCGCAGTTGACGATGTCGACGTCTTGGATCAGGTCGCTCTGCTGATCCCACGAGAACAACCGGACGCTCTCGCCCGCATCCGCGAGCATCGCGGTGTTGGCGATCGGCGTCGGGACGAACAGTGGTGCGGTGGTGGGCGGGCTCCCGGCCGTCGAGACGCCGTCCCAGGTCAGCATCTGCTGTCCTGCCGGACCGGGGCCGAACAGGTAGAAGTCCGGGCTCTGACCGGGGTACACCCCGGCGAAGGCGGCTCCGTCAACGGCGATCACCAGGGCCTGCCCCGAGACGATCTGCGCCGACGCCGGAAAACGGGCCAGGAAGTTGTAGGTGCCGGCGGTGCCATACGACCTCGGGTCGAAGTTGTCGCCGGTGGGCAGGTTGTGATAGGCGACGCCAGCTGCCTGGGCGTTGCCGTCGGAGAAGTCGGTCAGGTAGTAGTTGGCCAGCGAGATCGTCTGCCCGGTGGGGTTGTAGATCTCCACGTACTCGCCCTCCGTCGGCGAGTTCACGATCTCGGAGATCAACAGGTGGGGGTGGATCCCCACCGTCACCCGCGAGGCGGCGTACGGCGCCGGGCCGATCGTGGTGCCCGTGGCGGCGGTGGCGGTGATCGCGTTGTTGTTGGTGTCGCGCACGTCGAGGTCGGCGGCGTCGGCGAGGCCGACCTCCACGGTGTCGCCGACCACAGAGATGTCGCCAGGCTGCACCTGCCCCGGGTCGAGGACCACGAAGAAGGTGCGCGCGGTGCCCGGCTGGACCGTGGCGGAGGTCGCGAGGGGGATGGTGAACGTGCCCGGGGTCGCCGTCATGCCCGGCGCGACGGCGGCCAGGGGCGCGTTGAACTCGGCCAGGTCGAGGGTCCCGTTGGCCGGGTTGTCGTCGGCGATGAGCAGCGCCTGGTCGAAGCTGCCGTTGGGGAGGGTGCCCGCCGAGGTGAGGGTGATCCCGTGCAGGTCGACGTCGTCGTTCTGGGCGTCGAGGGTGAAGATCAGCGCCAGCACGGCGTTGACCGGGATCACCTCGCTCTGCTGAGCCGGCAGGTGGGGGACCCGTGTGTACTCCACGGCGGCGCCCGTCGCGGGCCCGGTCGGCGTGGGCGGCGTGCTGCCGCCGCCCCCGCTGCTCGCCTGCGGGTCGCGCTTGCCGGTGTTGCAGCCGACGAGCGCGGTCGCGGCGGCCAGCGCCAGCGCCAGGCGTCGTCGTCGTGCCCGATGGGTCCTGCGTCCCCTCATGGGTCCCCCCTTGCCGGTGAAGGCCCCGATTAGAGTAAGGACGCAGCAAGCGCGGGTAAACATGCGGCCGTCCCGCCCAGGCGTCCTAAGTGCAGTGTTTACGTCGACCGTACACGCGCACGCCCCGGAGGAGGGCCTCCGGGGCGCGCGATCGAGCCGGCCGGTCCGCTACTCGATCCGGCCGGGGGTCGCGTCGGTCGCCAGCGGGATCGAGACGAAGGTGCCGTCGCCCCCCATGCCGTCGCCGAAGTCCTCCGAGGTCTCGTTGTGGCCGGAGATCCCGTTGCCGCCCTGCTTGATCTCCTGCCCCTCGGTGAAGTCGACCCGCTTGATCGAGGCCCCCAGGGGAGCCCGGCGGTCGTACTGGTAGAGGTCGTCCGAGTCGGGCAGGAAGGTCGAGGTGGCCCGGTCGTTGTCGAAGGCCGAGTCGACCTGCACGTCGGGCGCCTGGGGGTTGGTCGCCTGCTGGTTGGGCGACTTGTTGACCGAGGTGTTGGTGAAGGTCGCGCCGCCGTAGTTGACGAGGTCCACGTCCTGGATCAGGTCGGAGACCCCGTCCCAGGTGAACAGGCACACCAGCTCGCCGGTCCCGGTGGTCCCGCCCGAGGGGCCGGTGAGGCCGACTCCGCTGCTGACCGGGCTGGCCGCGAAGTCGACCCCCGTGCCGGTCCAGCTCAGCATCTGCTCGGCGCTGGTGGTGCCGGCGTTGCGCAGGCAGTAGTCGGCGTCGCCGCCGTGAGCGGCCTTGAAGCCCTCCCCGTCGATCGCGACCACCAGCACCTCGCCGGCGCCGATGGTGGCCCCGGCGGGGAAGCGCACGATGAAGTCCGAGCTGTAGGTGCTGCCGGCGGGGCCGAAGTCGGCGCCGGTGGGCAGCTTCCAGTAGAACTCCCCGTAGGTGGGGTCGTTGGTGAAGTCGGTGAGGTAGTAGTCGTCGAGGGCGATCGGCTGCGCGGTGGGGTTGAACAGCTCCACGAACTCGGCGCTGGTAGCCCCCGAGCCGGGGCCGGTGCAGATCTCGCTGATCAGCACGTGCTCGTTGACCTCGAGGGTGGTCGAGCCCGACACGGGGAAGCTGCCGGTCACGACCGCCGGGCTCCCGGCGGCGTCGCTCGCCAGCACCGCCGCCGCGTCGGCCAGCGAGAGCTCGATCGTCTCGCCGGCCAGGCGGGCCTGGGCGAGGCCGGTCAGGCCCGCGGCGTCGATCGCCACCACCAGCTCGAGGGTGTCCCCGGCGGCGAGGCGCACGGGCGGCTGGATGTCGAACCGGTAGGTCCCGTCGTCCTGGAGGGCCGTCGGGGCCGAGGCCAGCTGCGGCTCGCCCGCGTCGATCGTCTGGTCGCCGTCGTCGTCCTGCACCAGGATGGCCTGGCCGAGCAGGGTCTCGTCGACCGAGCCCGAGGCCACCACGTCGATCGACGCCAGGTCGACGTCCTCGCTGGCGGCCAGCTTGAAGGCCAGGGCCGTGACCGGCTCCGGCGCGGGAGGCTGGACCGCGGCCGCGGCCGGCAGGGCGCTCGCTTCCACAGCGACGCCAGCGGTCGACGACGACCCGCCTCCGCCCGTCCCGGCGGAGGAGACCGGGGCCGCCGTGCTGCTGCCGGTGGACGGATCCGAAGGCGAGTGACCGCCGCAGCCGGCCGTGGCCAGGGGCGCGCCGAGGCACAGGGCGAGGCCGAGGTTCCGAAGGCTCGAGCGCATGGAGAAGGCTCCTCCCGCAGGCTGCGGATCGAGAGAGTGCGTGACCCTCTCCACTGCAGATGGCGAGCCAACTCCGACGCGCCGCAGCACGCCTGGCAGCAAATGGACTTACAGCGAAGTGGCGCCGTTCGTCCACAGGTGAGCGCGAGGTGTTTCCCGAAACCGGAAGCCCTCGTCTGAAAGGGTGAACTCTTTATTTACGAGCGCTTTACCGCCCGAGCGGCGCCCGCCGCCGCGAGCTCAGCCGCGGCTGGACAGGCCGAGCTCTTGCACCCGGGAGCCTATCCCGGTGACTCGGTAGTTGCCGCTCTTCTCGTCCCGGGTGGCCTGCAGCATGTCCAGGTTCACCGCGTCCTCGACCATGGCCGAGAAGGTGGAGTAGCCGTGGTAGCCCTCGTTGAACGAGGGGTGCTGCCGGACCAGGGTCTGCTTGATCATCGACGCCCACACCACGTCGTGGTTGCGCATGAGCGCCCGGGTGGCCTTGATCAGCAGGACCAGCGCCTCGGCGCGCCGCCGGTTGAGGGCCTTGCCCTTCACCTTGCCCGAGGTCAGCTTCTCGCGCGCCTGCTCGGTCCGGTCCTCCTCCACGTCCTCGATCTCGTCGTAGAAGATGAACTCGTCGCAGGAGTCGATCAGCAGCTTGCTCGAGGCCTCCTTCACGCCGATCCCGACCACGTGCTTGTCGTGCTCGCGGAGGCTGGCCACCAGCGGCGTGAAGTCGCTGTCGCCGGTCACCAGGCAGAACGTGTCCACGTGCTCCTTGCTGATGACCAGCTCCATGGCGTCGACCACCATGCGGATGTCGGCGCTGTTCTTGCCGGTCATCGCCCGGCGCGGGATCTCGAGCAGGTCGAACCCCAGCTCGTGCAGCTGGACCTTGTGCTTGTCGTAGCGCCCCCAGTCGGCGTAGGCGCGCTTGACCACGACCTTGCCGACCTCCAGGGCCCGATTCAGGATGGCCTTGGGCTTGAACTTGGCCCGCTGAGGCAGCCCCAGCACGATGTTCTCGAAGTCCATCATCACCGCGATGCGGCGAATGTCGTCAGTAGCCAAACGGGCTCCTATCAAGCGCTGAGCTTCTTGCCCAGCTCAGTGCGGCCGAGGGGCGTCAGCCACACCTCGAACTCCGCTGTGTCGACCTCGTCCTTGAGGATGATCTTGGGGTCGGTGTTCACCCAGCCCTTGCCCTTGAGCTCGCACAGCTCCACGAAGGCCGCGTCGATGCTCGCCTCCGTCCCCAGGCGCGACAGGGCCGCGACGAGCTTGGCGAGCTTCATCTTGGGCCGCGGCGCCTGGAGCGGAAAGTGTTTTGAGGCAAGGATTTTCATGAGCGAGAGCTGGATCGCGTCATCAGCCATGGCACTTCCCCCGGGAAGGTCCGGAACATAGCGCCGCGGCCGGTTGGCTTCAAGCAGCTTGGGTGCCAATGGTACTGGCCCCCACATGAAACGAAAAGAGTTAGGAAATCTGCCCCTTAGGGGTTTGACGAGTGCCGGCGCGGCCGCATCATCTCCAGGGCCCCAGAACCGGCGGGGTTGCTGGGGTTCGAGGACCTTCGATGCACGGACGGCTGGCCTTCAGCCTCAACGACGACGGCACCGTCACCCTCAGGTGCGATGCCGATGCGTTCTTCTCCCACGCCAACGAGATCCGCCGCCTGCTGGCTGGCAGCGCGGACGAGGGCGAGGAGGAGGAAGCGGTGCAGGTCGACCGCGCGCGGCTGGGGACCTTCTGGTCGTCGACCTTCTCGGCGTCGGGCCGGCGGGCCGGCAGTCGGGACCTGTCGCTCAAGGGCACCGAGGTGCTGGCCGCGGGCTTCTACCTGACCCGGGAGCGCGGCTTCGAGGCCTTCTCGCGCAGGGACCTGCAAGGGGTACTCGGCGCCCTCGAGCCCGCCCGCGCGGTGTCGAGCGGTACCCTGATCCACCTGACCAAGCGCGGCTGGCTGGAGCGCGTGCGCCGCGGGGTGTATCGCCTCACCCGCCGGGCGCAGGACCGGATCGAGAGCCTCCAGCGCCTGGAGGCCGCGCAGCCGGCGCCGGCGCGGGTCGAGCCGGCCCTGCCCAGCATCATCGGGCTGTCGCGCTTCCTGCGCGAGGTGCAGGCCACCCGCAAGTGGCGGCGCGTCCTGCTGGTGGCCTACTTCCTCCACGAGCACTGCGGGATCGCCGAGTTCGACCGCCGCCTCCTCGAGGCCTGCTTCAAGCGGGTCCGCGGCGTGGACCCGCCCGGGTCGCTGGGCGCGCTGCTGTCGCAGGTGCTGTTCAAGCAGCGCCGCCTGCTGGAGCGGGGCACCCGCCGCGGCTCCTACCGCCTGGCGCCGACCGCCGCCGAGGACCTGCAGCGCAACCCGCGGGTGGCGCAGGCCGACGCCCTCCACCGCAGCCGCCAGCAGACCGTCGCCAAGACCGGGTAGCGGGCGGGCGGGGATCTGGCCCGTCGTCGCGCTCGCGCTCGTGGTCGTGGTCGTGGTCGCCAGCGTGCAGCACGCTCTGGCGTCGGCGGTGGCCGACGAAGCGAGCGCGCTCTTGCGTTCCTTGCCAGACGCGCGGCGCGCGCGCGGATCAGGCGGATCGACCGTCTCCTCTTCACGAGCAGGAGCAGCGCGCGCCGTCCCGGAGCTCCGGCGGGGACGTGGGGGGAGGCCGTCGCAATAGGGAGCCGCGGTCGCCCGGAGAGATCGAACACGGAATATCAACAGCAAACAGAGACTGGGAACAGGGAATGGCTCCGCAGTGGGAAGCGCAGTTAGGCCTCGGAGCACGAGCCGTTCGCTGTTCTCATTGATATTCCCTGTTGATGTTCCGTGTTCGATAGGGCCATCGCGAGGCGCTCCTCGCATTTTGCGACAGCCTCGGGGGCGTGGCCCCCCGCGAAACCACACTGGTATAGTGCCGCCCTCCGGCTCGCACGCGCCGGAGCTCGGGGGGACGGCTTGTCTGCGAACGATCCGTGGGCCTGGCTGCTCGGGCGCACCCCCGAGGGGCTGTGGCGCCACGTGCCGCACCAGGCGCAGCAGCTCGGCCAGGGGCAGGACCCGGCGCAGGAGCCGCGGGTCGAGGTGATCCGGCGGCTGATCGCCTACCCTCCCCGCGCCTTCGCTGCGGTGGTGGAGGCGGTGATCGCCGCCGAAGACCCGGCGCGGCGCGCCCGGTGGCTGTGCTACCGCGACCCCGGGGCCTCCGCCGCCCGGCCCTACTGGCTGTGCTTCGTGACGGCCCGGTCCGACGGCTCGGGGCGGCGCTTCCACCTGGGCCTCGAGCTGTTCGACCGTGACCGCCTGGGCCTGTGGTTCTTCTCGGGCTTCGCGGCCGACGCGATCCCCCCGGCCCTCCAGGCCCCGTTCCCGGCGCGGCCGGACGTCTCCCTGCCGCGGCTGGAGCTCGGCGACGGCGACCTCGAGGCCCGCCCCGTGGCCCGGTGGGTGGCGCAGGCCTGGCGAGACGCCCTCCGCTTCCAGGACGACGGCGGCGAGCTGGGGGTCCTGGAGTCTGCCAGCGACCCCAGCGGCGAGATCGAGGCCTCGATCACCAGCCTGCGCGCCCCGGTCGTCGACTCCCGCCGCTACCACCACGTCTCCCTGCGGGCCTCCCGCGCCCGGCTGGTGTCGTTCATCCCCATGAGCGACAGCCACGACCCCGACGAGCCGATCGAGCAGAAGGTCCGGCTCCACCCGATCTGCCGGCTGTCGACGGTGATCGGGCGCGACCTCCGCTGCGACCTGGTCCTCGACCACCGCAACATCTCCGCCGAGCACTGCCGGATCGTGTGGCGCGACGGCGTCCCCACCCTCGAGGACCTCGGCAGCAAGAACGGCACGACCGTGGACGGCGTGGCGGTGAAGCCCGGCGCCGGGGTGGCCTTGCCGCCCGAGGCGCGGATCGAGCTCGGCGGGGTGCTGTGCCTGTACGTCCAGGACCTGCCGCGGGGGCCGCGCGGCCCCGACGGGCGCGAGGCCGCGCCCCGGCACCAGGACCGGGTCGCGGCGCTGATCGGCGCGGGGCGGCTGCGCAGCCAGGACGCCGAGGCCGTGTACCTCGAGGCGGACCGCCGCGGCATCACCCCGGGCGAGGTGCTGCTCACCCGCGGCACGATCTCCCTCGAGGAGTGGGGGTCGCCGCGGGGCGGCGGGTCGGGCTGCGGCGCCGCCGCCCTGCTCCTCGCCCTGCTCCTCCCCCTGCTGCTCGCGCTCTCGGGCTGCCACAGCTTCGCCCTGCCCCCCTTCTACGAGCAAGACCTCGACCCCGAGCCGCAGCGCAGCGGCCGGCGGACAGTGGAGTGGGACTTCGACGTCGGCCTGCGCCCGCTGTTCGTCGCCCGCGCCGACGCCGAGACGGACCGCGCCGAGGGGCACCTGCTGTTCCCGCTGGGCGCCATGACCCGCCAGGGGAAGGAGAAGCAGATCCGCCTGTACCCGATCTACCAGCGGATCGTGCGCACCGACCCCGACGGCTTCCAGGACGACGACACGCTGGTGTTCCCGTTCCTCGCCACCGGCCACCACCCGGTCGAGGGCAGCTACACCTACGTGTTCCCCTTCGGCGGCACCCTCAAGGGGCTGCTCGGCAAGGACGAGGCGGTGGGGGTCCTGTTCCCCCTGTACGGGTGGGCGCGCAGCGGCGAGACGATCTCTCACCACGTGCTGTTCCCGCTGATCTCGCTCACCTACGGGGGCGGGGTGCGGGGGTTTCGCTTCCTGCCCTTCTACGGCCACACCGAGAAGCGCCGCCCCGACGGGGAGCTGGTCTTCAACCGCACCACGATCCTGTGGCCGCTCATCAGCTGGGCCGCCGAGAACACCAACAGCCGCAACCCCTACCGCTCGCTGGTCGTGTTCCCCCTGTTCGGCATCACCCGCAGCGAGTGGATGGACGACACCGCCGTGCTGTGGCCCTTCTTCCGCTGGTGGGAGGACAAGCGCACCGGCTACAGCGAGTACCGGCTGCCGTTCCCCTTCTTGATCTTCGGGAGCGGCCCCGAGGAGCGCCGCTTCGACCTGTGGCCCCTGTTCGGCTTCCGCAGCCGCGGCGACTACCACCGGCAGTTCTTCCTGTGGCCGATCGGGCGCCACGAGAGCATGGAGACCGAGGAGTACCGAGACGAGCGCCTGTGGGTGTTGCCCTTCTTCTGGAGCCACCACAGGACCTACAAGCCCACCGGCTCCGACCCGGGCGGGGGCCCCCCCCCCG
>JAWLGW010000216.1:0-8359 GCA_041690735.1 Planctomycetota bacterium | reverse complement strand
GCCGATCGCGCCGCCGAGGTGGTGAGCTGGGCCGGGCACGAGGAGGAGCTGAGCGGCGTCGACCTGGGGCGCTACCACGTCGCGCGCGCCCTGCAGGCCCTGGCCGACGGCGACGCGGCGGCCGCCGCCGGCAGCGTGGCCCAGCTGCGCGACGCGGGCCCGCTCATGCGCCGGCACGCCGCGGTGCTGGGCTCGGAGGAGGCGCTCCGGCGCCTCGCTCACGCCCTGGCGGCGGCCAGCGCCGAGCTGGGGCCCGACGCGCTGGTCGAGCGAGGGCTGGCGTTCTTGAGGCCGCTGGGCGACGAGGGGCTGCGCTCGGCGGTCGCGCTCTACCCCCAGCTCGACGACCCGGACGTGCGCCGGGTCTACCGGCGCTACCTGTCGCTGCACGTCGAGGCGGCGGCTGACGTCCTGGCGCCGCTGTCCCTCGAGCGCGACGAGCAGGTGGTGCGCGAGGCGATCGGCATGCTGGCGCTGGGCGGCCGGAGCTCGCGCGCCTGGCAGCTCCTGCGGGAGATCGCCGCCGACCGCGAGCACCCCGTGCGCGCCTCGCTGGCCCGGCAGGTGATCGGGCGGATCACGGGCGAGAGCCAGCGGCTGCGCTACTTCGTGGTGATCAAGGAGGACCCCCTCCGCGCCCGCCGCCTGGCCGCCACCCGCCGCCTGGCCGCGCTGGGCTGCGAGGACGCGGCGGTGTACGAGCAGCTGGCGCAGCTGACGCAGGAGTCGGCCTTCGCCGCGCGCGACGAGGAGGAGCTGTACGAGGAGCTGGTGCTGTTGATCCGCCTGGGCGGGGTGCGGGCGCTCCCGCTCCTGCAGCGGCTCACCCAGCGGCGCAGCCTGCTGTTCGGCCGGCGCGAGACCCAGCGGCTGCGCGAGGTGGCGACGGCCGTCCTGGCCGCTTACTCGAGCGGACGCCTGCCGAAGGTGACCTCCCCCGCGCCGCCGGCCGCGCCGAGCGGCAGGCGTATCCACGCGCCGACGCCCGCGCCCAGCCCGACGCCCGAGCCCCCCTCGAAGGCAGGGGGAGCCGCGCTCGACCCAGCCGGCCCGGCCGGACAGACCAGCGGAGCGCCGATCGAGGCGGCGGTGCCGCACGACGCCCCCACGCGGCGCGTGAAGCGACCGCGGCGGACGCCCCCCCCGCAGGCCGCCGAGGAGGCCCCGGACGACGAGGCACCCACCCGCCGGATCGACCGGCAGGCGCCGATCGACGAGCTGGCGGACGCCAGCCGCTCTCGAGTCGTGGGGGCGGGCACGCTGCGCCCCGACCTGGAGGATCTCGACGAGGAGCTCGACGAGGAGCTCGACGAGGAGGACCTCGGCGAGGAGCTCGACGGCGCCGCCACGCGCGTCGTCAGGCCGCGGGCCGCCGCCCCCGACGACGTCCTCCCCGACGACGGCGACATGGAGGCGACGCGGGTGGTCCGGCCGCGGGCGGCGGACGACGCGCCCGAGCCCCGCGAGGTGGGCAGCGACACCAGCGTGAGCCAGGAGGCATGGATCGAGGAGGTCGCGTCGAGCAGCCGCCACTCGTGGGTCGACTCCTGGCTGGCCCAGGACACGAACCTGCGCCTCGACCCGTACCGCGCGCCGGCCCCCTCCCTGTCCCAGCCGGCCGCGCCGCGCCCGGAGGCCCCGGCCGGGGACGCCGCCGGCGAGCCTCCCCCCGCCCTGGTCGAGGACGAGGAGGACGAGCTCGACCTGCGGGCGCAGGGCCTCTACCTGGCCGAGGAGTGCCTGACGAAGGGAGACCTGGAGGGGGCGGGGCGGGTGCTGCTCCAGATCGCCGACGAGGAGACCGAACAGCTCGACCCCGAGGCCTCCCGCCGGCTCGGCACTCCCGAGCGGCTGCACGAGTGCGCGGTGGTGCTGGGGCGGCTGGAGGACTTCCTCGACGACGAGGCCCTGATCACGCTGGGCCGGAGCTTCCTCGACCGCCTCCACGACGCCTCGGTGGGCGCCCTGTGCGAGGTCTACCCCGAGCTGGCCAGCGACTCGGTCCGGCGGGTGTTCCGCCGCTCCCTCTCTGACCGCGCCGCCCAGGCCGCCGACGCCCTCGAGCCCCTGACCCGACACCCGGACCGGCGGATCGTCCAGGAGGCGGTGGGCATGCTGGCCATGGGGGGCCCCGGCTCGCGCGCCTGGGACCTGCTGCGCGAGCTGGCGGCGGACCCGACCTCCCCGGTGCGCGCCAAGCTGGCGGCGCAGGTGGTGGCCAAGATCGACCGGAGCGCGCGGTGAGCGGGCCCTCGGGCGCCCCCTGCCCGGCGCACGCCTACGCCCGCCTGCGGAGCCTGGCCGCCGCCGCGCACCACGACGTGCGCGAGGGCCACCCGCTCGACCGGCAGCTGCGCCCGGTGCGACAGACCCTCTCGCAGGTGATCGACGCCCTGGCCTCGCCGGCGTTCGCGGCGCGGCTGGCCGCGCTCACCGCCAGCCCTGCGGGCGCGGACCCGCTCGCCGCGCACGCCACCCACGTGGCGGTGCTGAGCCTGCTCATGGGACGCCTGCTGGGCCTGTCCCGCGCCCGCCTGGCGGACCTCGGCTTCGCCGCCTTGCACCACGACGTGGGCCGGGCCGCGACCGGCCGGTTCCCCAAGCTGCCGCCGGCGGTCGTCGAGACGCCCGAGGACCACGTGGTGACGGGGCTGCGGCTGGCCCTGGCGGCGAGCGCCGCCGGCAGCGATCAGCTGGCGCGGCTGGTGGTGATCCACGAGCACCACCGCATGCGCGAGGGGTATCCGCCGGGGGGGCTGCACCCACCCCACCCCTACACGCGCCTGGTGGCCGCGGCCGACGCCTTCGACAAGCTGGAGAGCGGCACCCCCTGGCGCCCCGCCGCCTCGCCCGCCCAGGCCCTGCGCGCCCTGCAGCAGGACCCCAGGCGTCACGACCCGGTCGCGGTGGGCCTGCTGCGCGACGTGCTCGGGGCGCGCCCGCGGGGCACCGTGGTCGAGCTGCGCGAGCACCGAGCCACGGCGGTGGTGCTGGAGGGCGGCGCCCGCCGGGGCCACCTGCCCCTGGTCCGCCGCCTGTCGGACCGCGCGCTGATCGCGGTGGAGCACCCCGACGAGGTGGCGGGCGAGCTGCCGCAGGACGCGGCGAGCGACTGGCGGGCGCTGGTGGTGGGCTGATCAGTCCTCTCGCGCCACGCCGTCCAGCAGGCGGTCCGCGACCCAGTGGAGGTGCGCGCGCCGCTCCGCCTTGGCCGCCGGAGTCAGGAGCGGCCCTCCCCACAGCGGCTCCAGCAGGGGGGCATAGGTGTAGTAGTTGATCGTCATCGCCGAGAGGGTGAGGAAGAACTGCTTGGGCGCGAGCGGCCCCTGGGCGGGGAGGGCGTCGCCCAGGGCCTGCTCCACCACCGCGAACAGGTCGGCCATGTGGCGGCGGATCAGCGGCAGATGTTCGCTGGAGCGGGCCACCTCGTGCTGGACCAGGCGGGCGTAGCGCCGGTTGCGGTCCATGAAGTCGAAGTAGGCGTCGAGCAGGGCGTGGACCCGCTCCCGGAGCGGCGCGCCGGGGTCGACGGTGGCGGCGAAGGCCTCGGTGTGCGCGCCGTAATAGCGCTCGAGGACCGCCGCGAACAGGGCGTCCTTGCTGGCGTGGTAGTACAGGATCAGGCCCTTGTTGACCTCGGCGGCCTCGGCCACGTCGCTGAGGCTGACCCCGGCGTAGCCCCGCTCGCAGAACAGGCGATCGGCGGCGGCCAGGATCCGCCCGGCGCGATCGGGGACGTCCTGGGCGCGCCGGCGGCCGCGCCGGCGGGTCTCGTCGCGGGGCTTGCGTGCCACGTGCCGCCTCCTGGGGCTTGCGCGCCAGCACCTTAACCGATCGGTCAAGAATCCCCTTGACCCCGCCTTGACCGATCGGATAAACATGTCTAACCGATCGGTCAAACCGGCCGCGGAGCCACGACGAGCGAGGTGAACCATGTTGGCGCTGCTCTCCAAGACCAAGACCGGCCTGGGCGGAGCCCTGGTGGCGGACGTGCTGAAGGCGGAGGGGGTCGACACCGTGTTCGGGATCCCCGACGGGACCTACTTCGGCCTGGTCACCTCCCTGCGGGCGGCGGGGATCCGGCTGATCACCCCCCGCCACGAGTCGAGCGCCGTCCACATGGCCGGGGCCTACGCCCGGGTCAGCGGCAAGCTGGGGGTGTGCATCGCGAGCAACGGCCCGGGGGTCGCCAACGCCCTGCCCGGGGTGGCGGTCGAGCAGGCGGAGGGCAACCGCGTGCTGCTCATCACCAGCGCCCGCCGGGCGGGCGTCGTCGCCCCCGAGCGGGCCGGCGCCTTCCAGAGCTTCCCGCAGGTCGAGGTGACCGGCGCCATGGCGAAGTGGGCCGCGCGGGTGCCGAGCGCGCAGCGGCTGCCCGACCTCCTGCGGCGCGCCCTGCGGACCTCCTGGTCGGGCCGCCCGGGGGTGGTCCACCTCGATGTCCCCGAGGACATCCTCAACGGTGAGCTCGAGCTCCCCGCGGCCCTCGCGCCGCACCGCTACCGGCGGGTCGCGCCGCTCGAGCCCAGCGGCGCCGAGGTCGAGCAGGCCGCGGACCTGCTGCTCGCAGCGACCCGCCCGCTGATCCACGCCGGCAGCGGCGCCATCCACGCGCGGGCCTACGACGCGCTGGCCAAGGTGGCGCAGCTGCTGCACGCCCCCGTGTCCACCAGCTGGGGCGCCCGCGCCATCGTGGACGAGCGGGAGGGCTTCGCCCTGCCGCTGATCCACGTCGAGCTCAACCACACCGCCCGCCGCGAGGCCGACGCGGTGCTCGTCCTCGGCTCGCGCCTGGGCGAGACCGACTGGTGGGGCAAGGCGCCCTACTGGCGCGACCCGCTCGAGCAGAAGACGGTGCAGGTGGACGTGGACGAGGCGAGCATCGGCCTCAACAAGCCCGTCGACCTGGCGGTGGTGGCCGACGCCCGGGTGTTCCTGGAGCGGCTCCACGAGGCGCTGCTGCGCCGGCGCGACGAGGTCGACGTGGCCACCCGCCGCGACTGGCTGCTCGGCCTCCAGGACCAGCGGGCCCGCGACCGCGCCAAGCTCGACAAGCGGCTCACCGGGCGCGACGAGCGGCCGGCCGGATCGGCCTGGATCCCGCACCTGTGCGACGAGGTGCTCCCCGACGACGCGGTGTGGGTCCTCGACGGCGGCAACACGGTGATCTGGGGCAACTTCTTCCACGAGAACCGCGCCCCGTACGGCCTGCTGACCACCTTCAAGTTCGGCATGTTGGGCGCCGGGGTCCCCCAGGCCTTGGGCGCCAAGGCCGCCTGCCCCGAGCGCGAGGTGGTGTGCGTGATCGGCGACGGCGCCTTCGGCTTTCAGCCCCAGGAGCTGGAGACGGCCGTGCGCAGCGGGCTCAAGGTGATCTACGTCGTCCTGTGCGACCGCCAGTGGGGCATGGTCAAGATCAACCAGAGCTTCACCCTCAAGCCGCTCAAGACCCTGATCAAGAAGCGCCTCGACCCCGACGAGACGGTCAACACCGAGCTGGGGGAGGTGGCCTGGGACGTGCAGGCGCGCAGCTACGGCGCCCACGGCGAGCGCGTCGACTCCGCCAGGGCGTTCGAGGCGGCGCTGCGGCGGTGCGTGGCGCAGGCCCGCCCGGCCGTGATCCACGTGGACGTGGACCCGGTGGCCCACATGTGGGCCCCCGCCCTCAAGGCGTTCAAGGACATGCACGCCGAGCCGGCGGGGAGGTAGCGACATGGAGGGCATGAGCACCCGGCCCGACGCTCCGGCCGTGCTGATCACCGGGGCCGCTGGGTACCTGGGCCGCCTGACCCTCGAGCACCTGCGCGGCGGCGACCGCGGGGTGGTGGCCTTCGACCTGCGCCCGGTCCCGCCCGCCGAGCGCCTGGAGGGGGTGCGCTACGTCGCGGGCGACGTGCGCACCGCCGACTTCGAGGCGCTCCTCCGCGAGCACCGCGTCGACACCGTGGTCCACCTGGCCGCGATCGTCGAGCGGCCGGCCCACATGACGCGGGACGAGGCGCGGGACATCGACGTGGGCGGGACGCAGCGCCTGCTCGCCGCCTGCCTGGCCGCGGGCGTCGAGCAGCTGGTCGTCTCCAGCAGCGGCGCCGCCTACGGCTATCACCCCGACACCCCGGGCTGGCTGAGCGAGGACTGCCCGCTGCGGGGGGAGGGCCCCTTCGAGTACGCCCTCCACAAGCGAGAGGTCGAGGAGCTGCTGGCGCGCGCCCGCCGCGAGCACCCCCAGCTCAAGCAGCTCGTCCTGCGCCCCGGCACGATCCTGGGCGAGGGGACCGCCAACCAGATCACCCGCCTGTTCGAGGGGCGTGTGGTAATGGGGCTGCGGGGGCGGGCCTCTCCGTTCGTGTTCGTGTGGGACCAGGACGTCGCCGCCTGCATCGCCCGCGGGGTCGCCGAGCGACGTGAGGGCGTGTTCAACCTCGCCGGCGACGGGACGCTCACCCTGCGGGACATCGCCCGCCTGACCGGCAAGCGCTACCTGCCCCTCCCGGCGCGGGCGGTCCGCCTGGGCCTGAGCGCCCTGCGGCGCCTGGGGGTCGGACGGTACGGCCCCGAGCAGGTGGCCTTCCTCGAGCACCGCCCGGTCCTGTGCAACCGCCGGCTCAAGGAGGAGCTGGGCTACCTGCCCCGCCTCAGCAGCCGCGGCGCGTTCGACCTGTACTGGCGCAGCCGGGAGGCCGCGACCGCTTGAGCGAGGGAGGGCGCTAACCCGAACGTCTCAGCTCGCACGAGGATGAGCTCGAGGTCGCAGCGTCCCAGGGCACAGGCCCTCCGGTTCGCGAATGTAGCGCCGTTGCGAGCCCCGCGCCGACCCCGAAAACCACCGCCCCGGCGTGCGCGCGCCGGCGCCGCGTCGGGGCGCTACTTCAGCTCCTCGATGTTCTGCTCGAGGACCTCGGCGCCGACGCCGCCCGGGCCGGACCAGCGCTCCCAGGGGCCGACCGGCGTCTTGCCGTCCAGGGTGAGCTGGCGGCCGAGCTTGCCGTACTCGATGTACCACCGGCCGTCGTCTCCCCGCTGCACGGCCATGGCGACCTCGATCGTGTGGAACACCCGGACCTCGACCCGGTCGCCGCTGACGATGCGCTCCTGCCGGACGAGGTCGAGGGAGCCGGTGATGCGGTGTCCTCGGGCGCCCTTGAACACCTGGCGCGCCACCGCCTCGAGCTCGGCGTCGCGGCTCTTGGGCGCGGGCAGCCGCCCGTCGCGCACGGCGCGCGCGTGCCCCTCCTCGATGTCCTTCACCAGGGCCGCCAGCTTCTCCGCGTCCGCGCTCGGGCCCGCGGCGTCGCCGCCGAACAGCTCGGCCCGCCGGGCGAGGGCGCGCGAGGCCGTCAGGCCCGCCTGGATCGGGCGGAGCAGGTCGCCGTGCTTGAACCAGTAGTCCTCGGTGGTGAGCGCGCGGTCGAGGTACTTCAGCGCCTGGGTCCGCTGGGTCTCCCACTGGGAGGTCCAGTAGCCGAGGGACTTGAGCACCCCGAACTCGGCCGGCTTGTAGTCGTTGTAGACGGCGCCGCGGAACCACTCGTAGTAGTCCCGGAAGGGGCGCTGCTTGCCGAGGGCGCTCTCGGCCTGCGCCGCCTTGAGGAAGGCCTGGTCCTCCTTGCCCTGCGCCAGCCAGCCCTTGGCCTCTTCGAGCCAGGCCAGGGCGCGCGCGGCCGAATGCCCCTGCTCCAGGAAGCCCTTGAAGGTCTCCTGGGGGAAGCGGGCCTGGATCTCCTTCAGGCGCGCGGCGACCTGGGCCGAGTCGCTGGTGGCGCTGCCGGCCTTGGCGGCCGCCGTGCCCAGGCCGACGGCGTCGATCCCGGCCCGGTCGAAGTTGCCCATGCGGCTGACGTCGGTCGCGAGCACCAGGGTCCGGATCGTCCGCGGCTCGGGCAGGAGCAGCGTCAGCACCTGCGCCTTGCCCCGGCCCACCTTGGGCTGGGCCTTGGTCCGGTGGAGGACGTGGCCGTCGCCGTCCAGGACCAGGCGGACCGAGCCCGCCGAGTGGGTCTCGAAGATGTAGATCGCCTGCGCCACGGTCTCGGGGAAGGTCAGCTCGAGCCAGGCGCCCTTCCGCTGCCCCGCCAGCCAGGTCTTGCCGCGGTCGTGGTGCTGGGGGAACACCTGCGGGGGGCCGGCCGCGTCCGCGGCGCCCCTGCGCTCCTGCGAGTCGACGGCGGCGGTCGCGAACACCAGCCCGTCGAGCCCCGCCCGCTGGTCGAAGGTCGCGGCATCCCACCGCTCGCCGCCCAGGACCTCGGGGCCCTCGAGGGCCGCGGCGACCCGCGCCGCCGTGTCGGCGCCCGCGGCGACCGGCTGCGGCGTCGCGGGCGCCGCGCCGGCCGCCGACGCCGCCGCGGCCGCGCCCGGC
>JAWLGW010000215.1:0-8368 GCA_041690735.1 Planctomycetota bacterium | reverse complement strand
CCGGCGGTCGACTACTACCGCGGCGTCGCCGCCCCGGCCCCGCCCCGCTTCGACCCCGCCGAGCTGGCGGGCCTGGTGCCCGTCGACCACCGCATGGCCTACGACCCGCGGCAGGTGCTGGCCCGCCTCGTCGACGCCTCGCTGTTCTGGGAGCTGTGGCCTCACCAGGGACACGAGGTGGTGGTCGGCGTGGGCCGCGTGGGGGGCCTGTACGCCGGCTTCGTGATCAACGATCCCCGCCTGGTGCACGACCACGACAGCGGCCGGCCCCGCCCGGGCGGGATCCTGTACCGGGACGGGATCGCCAAGCTGTCCCAGTTCGCGCGCGCCTGCGACAGCGACGGGATCCCGCTGATCTGGCTGCAGGACATCTCGGGGTTCGACATCGGCGAGGAGGCGGAGCGGCTCGGCCTGCTGGGCTGGGGCTCCTCGTTGATCTACGCCAACTCCACCCAGCGGGCGCCGGTGTACACGGTGCTGCTGCGGCGCGCCTCGGGCGCGGGCTACTACGCCATGAGCGGCCGCCCGTACGACCCCGTGCTCCAGCTGTCGACCCCCGTGTCGCGCCTCAGCGTCATGGAGGGGCGCACCCTCGCGATCGCCAGCTACCGCACCAAGCTCGACGACGAGTTCGAGGTGAAGAGCGACGACCCCGAGGAGCGGACGCGGATCCTCGACGGCATGCGGGAGGTCGAGGCCCGCATCGAGGCCGACATGGACCCCTACGTGGCGGCCCGGCAGCTCGACACCGACGAGCTGGTGCCGCTGGGCGAGCTGCGGACGTATCTGGAAGGGTTCGTGGAGCTGGCCTACCAGGCGATCGGCTACCGGACGGTCAAGAACCCCCGCATCTGGAGCCTGCACGACCTCGAGGCCCTCGGGCAGGGGCCGCGGGCCGAGGCGCTGCCGACCCTCGCCTGCGGCGCGGTCGAGCGGGAGGAGGGCCGCGCCGCCCTCACCAGCCCTGCGGTCGGCGTGGTGCGCGACCTGCCGGGCGACGGCGCGGTGGTGACGCCCGGCGAGACGGTCGGCCTCCTGGAGCGGGCGGCGGGCCTGACCCGGCTGACGGTGCCTCCGGGCGCCGCCGGCGTGGTGCGCAGGGCGGCCAGCAGCGGCGACGCCGTGGGTTACGGCGCGCCCCTGCTGGAGCTCGAGCCGCTGGAGGGGGCCGATCTCGGGGCTCGCTCGGTCGCCGACGCCGCCGGCCCGGAGGACGGCCACCTGGTGGTGCGCGCGCCGCAGGTGGGCCGCTTCTATCACCGTCCGTCCCCGGACCAGCCGATCTACGTGTCGGCGGGGGACGTCCTGGAGCCGGGACGGACCCTGGGCCTGATCGAGGTCATGAAGACCTTCTTCCAGGTCCGGTTCGGCGACCCCGGGCTGGGGGAGGGCCTCCCCCAGCGGGCCCGGCTCGTGCGCCACCTGGTCGAGGACGGCGCCGAGGTGGCCGAAGGTCAGGCCCTGCTGGAGCTCGAGGCGCTGGTCTGAGGGAGCCTCCCTTTCAGGCTGCTGTCGAGATCGCGGGGAGAGCGGGTGAAATCCCCCCTTTCCAAGACGGCGCGTCTTTACTACTCTTTTACACGGGTCCCCCGTAAGGACCCGACGGGCTCCGCGTGAGCGGCGCCTGGGGCGGCGAGGAGCGGCCTATGGGTAGAGGACGGCCGAGAGGCTTCGAAGAAAGTTTTGACGGGCTCCCGCCCGCGCCTGGTAGGAGGCGCGGAGAGGGGGGACCCGTGGCTGATTTGGACCGGATGCAGTTCGCGCGGTGGCCGGGGCGGGGCGAGGACGGGACGGTGATCGACGTCGTCGTGTTCGGCCTCGGGATCCTGGCGGTGTTCCTCCTGTAGGAGGAGCGACGCGGACGCTGAAGACTCGGGACGCCGAGGGGCGGGAGCCCCACGGCGTCTCGTCTTTCCGGGCCCTCACAGCAGCAGCCGGCTGATGGCCCCCAGGGCGTCCTCGAAGAAGCCCATGCCGTGGTGGCGCACGCGGATCTGGCTGCCGACGTCGCGGCGGGTCGAGCTGCGCGAGGTGATCCGGATCTGCAGGTCCGGGTCCCTGCTCGGGACGCGGGCGGGTGGAGCGCCCTCGGGAGGTGGTGCGGCCATTCCCGGGGTGGCCTCGGGCCGCAGGCGTCCGGTGCCGAATCGGCCGCGCCCGGTGCGGCGCGCATCGTCGAGGCCGCCCGCCTGCACGAACTCGATCACCGCCTCGAGCTCGTCGGCGTCGAACCAGGTGCCGTGGCCCTCGCAGATGTCGACCACCACCCCTGAGGTGCGGCCGAAGTTACGGCGCAGCATGTTGCCGCCGCAGTCGGGGCAGCGAATGTAGAACGAGCGCCCGCGCCCTTCGGCCCCGGCGCCGACCCACGCTCTGCCCCGCCGCGCCCGATCCTGGCCAGCTGCCTCGTCCTGCCGGGGGGCGTGGCGGCGCTCGACCAGCAGCCGCTCCAGCAGGTCGTTGTCGACGAACACGCCCTCGCACTCGGGGCAGGCATCGAGGGCGACCTCGCACACCAGCTGACTCTCCAGGCGCGGCCCGCTGGGGCAGCGGGGGCAATCGCGCGGCCGGGCCTTGCCGTTGGCGAGGGCGCGAGCGGGCGCGGTGGCGTCTGCGCCGCAGTGGCCGCAGAACTTGACCCCGTCGAACAGCGCTCCGAAGCAGCGGGGGCAGGCGCGGACCTGCAGCGGCCGGTCGCAGTACGTGCACACCTGCGAGGTCGACGCGACCCCGGCGCCGCACCCGGGGCAGGCGATCGAGCCAGCGTCGCCGGGGGGCTCGGGGAGGGTGAACCGCCCGCCGCAGGCGCAGCGGGCGACCGTGCCTGGCGGGCGGCCGCTGACGTCGTAGCGGCGGGTGCAGCTGGGGCACTCGACGATCACCCGGCGCTCCTCCTCCGGTCACCAGCGTAGGCGCTCGCCAGCAGGCTCGTCAACGACCGGGCGTCCGGAACGGCGCGAGGGCGCGCCCCGGCCGGGGGCGCGCCCTCGCCTGCTCAGGCGAACAGGGAGCTCAGTCGCAGTCCGGCGTCCAGGGGGTGGCCCGGGGCAGGGTGATGCGGGCCGGGCCCACGTCGACGGTCCAGCGGCGGGCGGGGCGGTGGGTGGCCTGGCGGGTGGGGCGACCCTCGCAGCAGGAGACGCGGCGCGCCGGCACCCACACCCGGACCTGCCGCTGCTCGGTGCCAGGCGCCTTCCACACCCGGACCCGCTGGGTGTGGGTGGTCGGCGCGATCCACTTGCGGACCGGGCGAGTCTCCGTGCGGCCGGGCACCCACACCCGCTCGCGGCGCGTCTCGTAGCGGGGCTCCTGCCACCGGCGGTGCGTCGTGCAGGTGTGGTGACGCGCCCGGCGCGAGCGGCGTCCGAAGGAGAACCGCACCGGACCGGCGTCGATGGTGGCCCGGGCGCCGTGGCGGCAGCTGCAGGGCGTCGCCACCCAGTGGCCAGGCTGCACCAGCACGCGGCGCGTCTGCAGCTCGTAGCGGCCGGGGATCTGCACCTCTTCCTGCACGACCTCCCACCGGCCGGGGACCTGCACCGTTTGGGTCTCCCACACGTAGCGGCCGGGGACGGTGACCTGCTGGGTGCGGACCTCGTAGTGACCGGGCTCCACCCGGACCGTGCAGGTGTGCTCGGCCCGGGCGGCGGTCGGAAGGGCGAGCAGCAGCGCGGCGGCGGCCGCGGCGAGGGGGAAGGTCTTCATGGGGGCTCCTCCTGATTTCGTGACAGGCGTCGGAACACCCGCTACGACGGCCGCTTGGGAGGAGCATTCGAGGCCGAATAAGGTTCGGCGAGACGCGTCGGAGGCGCCCCCGTCGCACGAACCCCGATCAGTTGAACAGCGGCTTCCCCGTCTTGAGCATGTGGGCCATCCGCTCCTGGGTCTGCTGGGTGCGGACCAGCTCCAGGAAGCCCTCCCGCTCCAGCTCGCACACTCGCTCCTCCGAGGTGGGCTCGGTGGGGTTGGCGTCGGGGCCGCCCGTGAGGATGCGGGCCTGGACCTTGGCGATCGTGGCCGCGTGGGGGGTGATCTGGCCGCCCCGCAGCATGCCCTGGATCGTGTCCTCCATGACCAGGTAGCCGCCGCGGCCGGGGAGGGCGACGGGCGTCTGGGGGAGCGCCTCGAAGGCCTCGAGGCGCTTCAGGGCCGCCTCCTTGGCCTGGCGCACCTGCTCGTCCTTGGCCGGGCAGATCACGTCCTCCTTGGCGATCAGGCCCAGCGCCTGGGCGTGCTTGGCCGAGCTCGACACCTTGCCGAAGCCGATCAGGTCGAAGGCCGCCAGGGCGTTCTGCATGGGGCCCAGCGGCCGGCCGCGCAGGTTGCGCTTGGCCGACTGGAGCTGCAGGAGCCGCAGGCAGCCGCCGCCGGCGGGGATGAGCCCCACCCCGACCTCGACCAGGCCGCAGTACAGCTCGGTGTGGACCACCCGCTGCTGCGCGCCCAGCGCCAGCTCGAGGCCGCCGCCCAGGGTGAGGCCGTGGGGCGCCGCCACCACCGGGTACGGCGCGTGCAGGCCTCGCAGGGCCAGGGTCTGCAGGCGCTTGGCCAGGGCGTCGATGGCGTCCCAGCGCTCCTCCTGCGCCAGCTGGAGCACCGCCGCCAGGTTGGCGCCAGCGCAGAAGTTGGCGGCCTGGCTGCCGATCACCAGGGCCTGATAGCGCCCGGCCGCGACCTCGTCGTGCCCGCGCTCCAGGGTGGCCAGCAGGTGGTCGTCGATGGGATTGATCGCGGGGAGGAACTTCGACGCCGGCTCGCACAGCAGCACCCCGTCGCCGAGGTCGACCAGGCGCGCGCCGGGGGTCTCGTGGACCGTCTTGCCGGTGCGGCGCAGGCGGTCAAGGGACAGGACCGCCGGGTCCTCGGGCTCGGCCACCATGCCCGAGGCGGTGAACAAGGTGAGCCGCCCCTCGGCGTCGTGGTCGTACAGCTCCCCGCCTGCCTCGAGGGTCTGGCGCAACAGCGCCGGCACGGCGATCCCATGGGTCTCCATGGCGGCGGCCGCCTTCGCGGGGCCGATCGCCTGCAGCGACTCGATCGGGCCAAGCTCCCGGCCGAAGCCCCATCGCATGGCGCGGTCGATGGTCAGGATGTCGTCCGCCACCTCGCCCACGCGGTTGAGCGCGTAGGCGCCGGTCTCGAGGACGACCGCCTGGGCCAGCCGCAGCTCGGGGTCGTCGCCGGCGTCGTTCGCGAACACGGCCCGCAGGCGGTCGGCCGGGTCGGGATGCTTCTTGGCGAGCTTGCCCAGGTCGGGGCGGGGCTTGGGCTCGGCCTCGCGATACTCGAAGGTCTCGGGGTCGAGCACCCGGATCGCCTTGCCCTCCTTCTTGTAGAAGCCGGCCCCGGTCTTGAGGCCGAACCGCTTGGCCTCGACCAGGCGCTCCAGCCAGGCGTGGGGCTTCAGCTGCTCGCGCACCTCGTCGTGCTCGCAGCGGTCGTAGCTGCCGCGGGCCACGTGGAGCAGGGTGTCGAGGCCCACCATGTCGGCCAGGCGGAAGGACGCGGTCTTGGGGTTGCCGATGAGGGGACCCGTCACCAGGTCGGCCCGCTCAATGGAGACGCCCGCCTCGGCGGCCCGCGCCAGCACGCGCATCATGGCGTAGACGCCGATCCGGTTGGCGATGAAGTTGGGCGTGTCACGCCCCACCACCGGCTTCTTGCCGATCCGGCGGAACAGGAGGGCGTAGTCCTCCACCAGCCCCGGCTGGGTGTCCTCGCCGGGGATCAGCTCCACCAGCGGCATGTAGCGCACCGGGTGGAAGTAGTGGGTCCCCAGGAAGTGGGCCCGCAGGTCGTCGCTGCGCCCCTCGATCATGGCGTCGATCGACAGGCCCGAGGTGTTAGTGGACACCACGCTCCCGGGGCGGCGGTGCTCGTCGATCGCGGCCAGCACCTTGCGCTTGAGGTCGAGGAGCTCGGGCACCACCTCCACGATCAGGTCGCAGGCCGGCAGCAGGTCGGGGTAGGCGTCGACCGACGCCGGGCGGATGTGCCGGGCGTTCTTGGGCGAGAACAGCTGGGGGTGCTTCGCCTTGGGGTCGGTCAGCTGGGCCAGCGACCGCTGGGCCAGCTCCTCGCTGACGTCGAACAGGGTCACGGGGATGCCCACGTTCGCGAACAGGGCGGCGATCCCCGAGCCCATGATCCCGCCCCCGACCACGCCGACCTGCCGGGTGCGCTCGAGCAGGGTGTGGCCGCTCACGCCGTCACCCGCCGCAGGACGGTCGACGCCCCCTGCCCGCCGCCCACGCACATGGTCGCCAGGGCGTAGGTGCCGCCCTGCCGCTCGAGGGCGGTGATCGCGGTGCCGATGATCCGGGCGCCCGACATGCCGAGCGGGTGCCCGATCGCCAGGGCGCCGCCCAGGGGGTTGATCTTGTCCATGTGGTCGGTCCAGCCGCCCTGGCGGATCACCGCCAGCGACTGGGCCGCGAAGGCCTCGTTGAGCTCGATCACGTCCATGTCGCCGATCGACAGGCCGGTGCGCGCCAGGACCTTCTCGGTGGCGGGCACGGGGCCGATCCCCATGCGCTCGTAGTCGGTGCCCGCGATCGCGGTGCCCTCGATCGTCGCCCGCAGGGTGAGGCCGAGCTCCTTGGCCGCCTCCTCGGTCATGACGACCACCGCGGCGACGCCGATCGACAGCGGCGAGGAGGTGGCGGCGGTGACGGTCCCGTCCTTCTGGAAGGCGGGCTTGAGGCTCTTGATCTTGGACGGGTCGGGCTCGCGGGGGAACTCGTCGACGTCGGCGAGCGAGCCATCGGGGAGGCGGATCGGGATCACCTCCTTGGCGAAGGCGCCGTCCGCCCAGGCGCGCAGCGCCTTGCGGTGGCTGTCCATGGCGAACGCCTCCTGGTCGTCGCGCGAGATCGACCCCTCGCGGGCCAGGTTCTCGGCGGTGTCGCCCATGGAGATGTAGAAGTTCTTCTCGTACAGGTCGGGGTCGAAGGCGGGGTTGAAGCCGCCCTGCGGGATGCGGGCCATGTGCTCGATCCCCAGCGCCAGGCCGATGTCGCCCTTCCCGCAGGCCAGCGCGTCCGCGATCATCATGACCGCCTGCTGGGAGCTGGCGCAGAACTGGTTGACGGTGATCCCCGCCACCGACACCGGGAAGCCGCACTTGATCGCCACCTGCCGGCCGATGTTCAGCCCCTGCTCGCCCTCGGGGTAGGCCGTCCCGGCGACGACCATCTCGAACCGCTCCTTGGGGAGCTTGGGGTTGCGCTCCATGATCGCGCTCACGACCTGAGCGGCGATCTCGAGCGGCGTGAGGGCGTTGAGCTTGCCGCCCTTCGACTTGCTGATGGGTGAGCGGGCGAAGTCGACGATCCCGACCTTCTTGAGCTCCATGGCGGCTCCTCTGCTGCGAAGGGGCGCCACTATAGCGGGTGGCTCCGGTGCCGGGGGCCCTGGCCGCTACAATCACGGCATGGACTGGAGCGAAGACATCGCGCTGTGCCTCGACCTCATGCTCGAGCCCGGCGACCTGTTCGACCTCGAGCGGGCCTGCCGGGCCGAGGCGCTCCTGCGTCGCCTCCACCCCCGCTTCGGCGGCGACGTGCGCGGGAAGCTGCGGGAGCAGCTGGGGGTGCTGGCTGCGCGGGGCGTGGTGCGCGAGGTGGTGCAGGGCGAGGTCTACCGGTGGGTGGGACGCGCCGCCGGGGCGGGGGCGTCGCCCTGGCAGACGCCGGCCGCGGCGCCCGCGCCGGCGCGGGAGCGGGGACGCCCCCAGCCGGTCGCCGCCGCGCCCGCGCCCGCGCCGCGCAAGGCGAGCGCCCCCACCGCAGAGGCCTTCGCGGCCGAGCTCAAGCGGCGCCTGACCGATGGCCAGGCGTCGGGGAAGGCGCACATACACGTGAGCGCCTTCGACCTGCACCGCTCGATCGCGCCCTACCCGGCCCCCAACCACCGCATGCCCCTGTGCTGCCAGGTCATGCGGGCGGCCATGCGCGACGGCGATCAGGCCCTCACGCAGGCGGAGAAGGATGGGCCCGAGCTGCTCGTCCGCTACACCTTCCCGCGGAGGTAGGGGCCGCCCATGGCCGGGTCCACGGACGGGGCGCGAGGGGACGAGCGCCTGCAGGCCATGAAGCGGGCGGCCGCCGGGGGCGACGTCGCGGCGCGGGCCCGCTACCTCGGCGAGCTGGTGCGGCAGGGGCTCCTGCCGGCGGCGCGCCTGGCGCTGGCGGCGCACGTGGGCGACGCCGCGGCGCGCCTGGCGCTGGGGGCGGAGGCGCGCGAGCCGACCGAGCTCGCTCAGGCCTGGGCCCGGTGCGCCGGCGAGCCGCCCAACCGGCGGCGGGTGCACGCGGAGCGGCTGTACGTGCGCGCGTGGTGCGCGGAGCTGGGCACCTGGGGCCCCGAG
>JAWLGW010000214.1:0-8371 GCA_041690735.1 Planctomycetota bacterium | reverse complement strand
GGCCGGTCCTGGCCCTACACCTCGACCCCTCCGAGCGCGACCTCACGGTGAGCGTCACCCCCGCGGGCGCCGTGCGCGAGCCGTGGCCCGAGGACGAGGGCGGCCCTTCGGCGCCGCCCAGCCCGCGCCGGCCGTGGGCCCTGCTGGCCCTGCTGGCGCTGACCCTGGAGGCGGTCTGGTTCCACCGGCGGGGCCTGCCGTGACCCTGGGCCCCCTGCACCTCGACCTGCTGCCCGTCGCGGTGGCGGCGCTCCTCGCGATCCCCGCCCTGGCGCTGCTGGCGCGGCGGACGCGCCAGCAGCGCGTCCGCGGCGGGCGCCTGGCGGCGGTCACCGCCCTGCGCGCCGCGGTCCTGCTGGCGCTGGCCCTCACGCTGGCGGAGGCGCGGTGGGTGAACGCCGCCTCGCTGGCCCCCGCGGGGCCCGGGCGCGACGAAGCGGGGCGCGACGAAGCGGGGCGCGACGAAGCGGGGCGCGACGAAGTGGAGCGCCACGGGCTGGGCCGCGACGTGGTGGTGATCGCCGACGCCTCGGCCAGCGTCCCCTCCAGCGCGACCCTGGCGGCGCTGCGCGAGGTGGCGCGCGGGCTGGCGCCGGGGGACCGCCTGGGCCTGGTGGTCACCGCCGGCGAGGCTCGCCTCGCCGCACCCCTGCAGCCGGCGACGGAGGAGGCGGTCCCCGAGGCGCGGCGCTGGCAGGCCGCCCTGGCCGACCTGTCGGAGGACGTCAGCGACCTGGCGCTCGGCCTGCGCCACGCCCCCGCGCTCCTCGACCGGGCGAGCCGGGGGCGAGCCCGCGAGGCGGTGCTGATCAGCGACGGACGCCCCACCCGGGGCGACGCGCACGCGGAGGCGGACGCCCTGGCCGCCGCCGGCTGGCGGGTGCGCGTGCTCCCGGTGAGCCCGGGCGGCCCCGCCGTGCGGGCGGTAGGGTTGGCGCCAACGCGGCCCTGGGCGCGGGAGGGCGAGGCGGTGCAGCTGTCGGCGCAGCTGATCGCGCGGATCGACACCGAGGTGACGGTCACCCTCCGCCGGCGGGGCGGAGGCGACGGGGAGCGCGAGTGGACGCGGCAGGTGCGCGTCGGCCCCGAGCCGGTCGAGCTCACCTTCACCGACGCCGCCAGCGCGCCCGGCCCGCTGGTGTATCGCCTGGAGGTCGGCGGCGAAGCTGGCCGCGACGCGGCTCGCGAGGCGGCGGTGCGGGTGCGCCAGGGCCCCCGGGCGCGGGTGGTCGTCGGCGCGCCCGGCGCGGGCGCCGCCGTCACGGCGGCCCTCGAGCAGGCCGGGGTGCAGGTGGAGGCGGTCGCCCCCGGCGAGCTGCCCGAGGACCCCAAGGCGCTGGCAGACCTGGACCTGATCGCCCTGTGCGACACCCCCCTGGCGGGCGCGGACGGAGGCGGTGAGGCCGGCGCCCTGGGGCCGGGCGCGCAGGCGGCGCTGGCCCGCTTCGTGGCGAGCGGTGGCGGCCTGCTGGTCACCGGCGGGCCGCACGCCTACTGCAGGGGCGACTATCGGGGCAGCGCCCTCGAGGAGGTGCTGCCGGTGCGCTCCGAGCCGCCGCCCCTCGAGCGCCCCGGGGTCGCGCTGCTCCTGCTGCTCGACCGCTCCGCCTCCATGCGCGGCCCCAAGCTGGCCCTGGCCAAGGTGGCCACGCGGGAGGCGATCCGCAGCCTGTCGCCGCGCGACAGCCTGGGGGTGATCGGCTTCAACTTCAAGGCGGTGTGGCCGATTCCCCTGGGCCCGGTGCGCGACGCGGAGGGGCTGGCCGACATGGTGTCGGTCTGGGCGGCGGGCGGGGGGACCGACCTGCTCCCGGCCCTCGACGCCGCCGAGCCCGCCCTGCGTGAGTCGGAGGCCCGAATAAAGCACGTGGTGGTGCTGACCGACGGGGTGCTCCCGCACCGCGAGCGGGTGGTCGAGCGGGTCGCCGCCCTCCACGCGGAGGGGGTGACCGTCTCCACGATCGGCGTCGGCGACGACGCGGCCCACGACCTGTTGACCCACATGGCCGCCGCGGGCGGCGGCCAGCACCACGCGGCGCTGTCGGCGCAGACCCTGCCGCGGATCCTGGTCCACGAGGCCCTCGACGCCGCGCGGCGCGCGGAGGACCGGCCGCCCTTCTTGCCGCGCCTGGGCGCTCCCGCGGCGCCCCTGCGCGGCGTCGACTTCGGTGAGGCGCCCCCGCTGCGGGGCCTGGCGCGGACGCGGGCGCGGCCCGAGGCGCCGCCCTGGCTGCTCGGTCCCGAGGGTCGGCCCCTGCTCGCCGGCTGGGACCGGGGCGCCGGGCGCGTGGTGGCCTGGACCTCGGACGACGGCGCTCGGTGGGCGACCGAGTGGCAGGAGTGGCCCGGCTTCTCCCAGCTCCTGCGGCAGGTGGTCCGCACCCTGGCCCCTCCGCCGCCCGAGCCGCGCGGCGCGGGCCGCGCCCGCGCCCGCCTGGAGGCCGGCGCGCTGACCCTCGTCGTGGAGGCCCCCCCCGGGCTCCGCGCGCCGCGGCTGTCGCTCGTCCACCCGAACGGCGCCGCCCACACCGAGGCCCTCGAGGAGGTGGCGACCGGCCGCTACCGGGCCCGGCTGAGGGCGCCCGAGGAGGCGGGGGCCTGGGCGCTGACGGTGCGAGACGGTCGGCGCCCGATCCACGAGCAGGCGGTGATCCTCCCCCCCGCCTCGGCCGAGGCGGCCTCGGTGACCGCAGACGTGGCGGGCCTGCGGGCGCTGGAGCGGCACCCGCTGGGGCGGCGAGAGCGCGCGACGGGCGCCCCGCTGGCGCCCTGGCTCATGGCGGCGGCCGCGCTGCTCCTGCTGATCGAGGTGGCGCTACGCCGCACGGCCCGCCCTTGACGCGATAGGATCCCCGGCCGATCGCCCGAGCCGCGAGGGACCCTGTGATCAACGAGGACGAGCTGCTGGTCGAGCTCCTGGAGGCGCTGGCGCGCGCCGGCCACATGGAGGCGACCGCCACGATCGAGGACGCCTTCCGGGTGGCCAGCGTCGCTCACCGGGGGCAGCAGCGGGAGGACGGCTCGCCCTACGTGCTCCACCCCCTGCGGGTCGCCACCCTCCTCCTCGAGCGGTGGGGGGCGAGCGAGCCCGAGGTCCTGTGCGCGGCGCTCCTGCACGACGCGGTGGAGGACAGCGAGGTCACCCTCGAGCAGGTCGAGGAGCGGTTCGGCGTCCGGGTCCGCGAGCTGGTCGACCACCTGACCAAGGCGGCCCTCTCCGAGGGGCTGTCGGAGGAGGAGCGGGCGGCCGCCAAGGCGGAGCGCAACGCCGCCTACTACGAGCGCCTGGCCGAGGGGCCGCCCGAGGCGCTGCTGATCAAGGCGGCCGACCGCCTCGACAACCTGGGCGAGCTGCTGGTGGCCCGCTGGAGCGAGGAGAAGAAGCGCGCCTACGCGCGGGAGGCCCTCGAGGAGATCGCCCCCCGGGTGCGCCCGCACCACCCCGCGCCCGCGGGCGACATCGAGGAGGCCGCCCGGGAGGCGCTGGCGCGGCTCGACCGGGGCGAGGGCGACGTCCCCGACGTGGGCCCCCACGAGGACCTCGCCGGCGCCGCCGCGGCGCAGGACGAGGACCCGGTGTGGCGTCGCTCGCCGCACGTGTCGTTCTTCGCCCGCGGCGAGGACACCTACATGGTGCACGACCTGGTGGGGGACATCATTCAGTGCCACCCCAAGGTGGTGCACTTCGTGGACCACTTCGCCGAGCCCCGCCGCGAGAGCGAGGCCCGCAGCCAGTTCGCGAGCGAGTTCGCCGAGGGAGACCTCGACGCCTTCTTCGAGACCCTGGGGCAGCACCTGGTCTTGCTGCGCGAGGGGGAGGACGACCTCGAGGTGACCCGCGACTGGCACCCGGTGCGGGGGCCCTGGATCATCAGCTACCGCCGCGGCAAGGGCGACGTGACCCTCTGCTACAAGGACCGCCGCGAGGGGACCCTGGTGGTGGAGGCCCTCCCGCCGCTGCTGGGCCGCCTGTTCGAGCTGTGCGACGGCAGCCTCAAGACCCGGGAGATCGTCAAGCGCCTGGCCCGGCAGTTCCCCAAGGAGGAGGACCTCGAGGCGAAGGTCCGCAGCACGATCCGCCTGTGGACCCACTCGCAGCGCCAGCTCCTCAAGCTGCTGCCGCGCAACAAGTCGGCCTACGACATGGTCGGGCTGCCGCCGTACGTGCTGTCGACCATGCCCTACCCCTCGCTGCGCCGGTCGGAGGTCCCGCCGCCCGAGCCCTGCTACGACACCCGCGAGTACCACAAGGTCGAGATCATCGACGCGGGCGAGCAGTTCGAGGAGCGCGAGACCACCCTCAGCCACGCCCTGCGGGTGCCGCACCCGGCGCTGGGCGGCCGCACCTACGGGGGCGCGCTGGCCAAGGCGCTCCTCGACCGCGACGTCCTGCCGGCCAGCCCCACCACCAGCTTCCGGGCGGTGGAGGTGGGCGGCGGCACCGGGATCTTCGCCCACTGCTTCCTCGACGGCCTCGCCCTGCGGGCGCCCCGCCTGTTCAACCGCCTGCGCTACACGATCGTCGACCTGGCGCCGGCCCTGCGCGCCTCGCAGCGGGCGCGCACCCACAAGCACGCCGACAACCTGCGGATCGTGGGCGGCGAGGCGGAGAGGCTGCCCCTCGCCGACGGCAGCGTCGACTTCCTGGTGGCGAACGAGATGATCGCCGACCTGGCGGTCTCGGCGGTGCGCCGGATCGACGTGGAGGGCACCCCAGGAGTGGACGGGGCCGAGAGCGGCGGCCCGGGCGCCGAGGCGGTGCGCCGGTTCGACCTCCCCTTCCACGACGCGCCCGGCCTGTTCTTCGTCAACCTGGGCGCCTTTCACCTCCTCGAGGAGCTCTCCCGCGTCCTCAAGCCGGGCGGCACCGCGATCCTCACCGAGTACGGGTCGCACACCCGCTACCCCGAGCAGTCGACCCACCTCGACCACCCCGAGTTCTCGATCCACTTCGGCCACCTCAAGCTGGTGGCCGAGCACCTCGGCTTCGAGACTAGCCTCGAGCAGGTGGCGCCCCTGATCGGGATCGACCCCGCGGTCGAGGTGCTGAGCACCACCCAGACCTTCTTCCTCACCCTGCGCGCCTTCCTGGCCCAGCACGAGGTGGCCCTCGAGAAGGTGGCCTACACCCGCGACATGCTGCAGGACCTCCTCGGCGACAAGGTGAACCTCGAGCACCTGCAGGGCCTCAAGTTCGAGTCCGCCGCCGCCCGGGTCCTGGGCCTCAAGCCGCCCGAGTTCAAGGCCCTGATCGTGCGCAAGCCGGTGCAGGAGGGGCGCAGCGTCGACAAGGTGAGCCTCGACTTCTGACAGTCGGTGCGCCTGCCGCCCGCAGCGTCTCCTTCGCTGACCCGCGGTCAGTGACCCCGGGTCAGTGACGCAAGTCCTCTCCAGCCCAAGGCGGGGCGGGACCCTACCCTGGGTAGAACCCCCGGCCTGGCACTCGAAGCAGCACCGACCGCAACGGAGGTCGCGCGGTGGATCGCGTCCGCCACTGGCTCCAGCTCGTCGAACTGCTCGGGCAGGTCCGGCGCGTCGCTCCCAAGCAGCCTCCGAGCCGGGAGGTGCCGGCAGAACGCCGCGACTCCGTCAGGCGGAGGTAGTCGCGGCACGACAAGCCAGTACCGAGCCGCAGGCGCCCCACGAGCAACTTGAGCTCGCTCGCGGGACTGGCCGTCGCCGCCCACCGTCGCTCCTGGTCCCTTGGCTCACGATCGGTCATGGCCGGCCCGTCAGCGCCACCCAAGGCTCCCTCGCGCCGGCGTCCTCCCCTGGCGCCCCGCGGCGAACGACAGCCTCGCCGCCTGCAGCCTGTGATCTGGACCCGGACCAGACCCGGCCCAGCCGGCCACACGGCCATGCGGCCGTACACGTGTACGGCGTGATCGTGCGGGTCCCGCTCTCTCGTGAACCAACGTCGACTGCTGCGGATGCAGCGCCGGCCGCAAGTTACGCTCCCACCGTCCGCCCGGCGAGCATTTTGACGCGCCCGCCCCCGGGCGGGGTGTCCCGTTCCGCGGCGGGGGGGCTCTCCTCGAGCCTGGAGGGATGGATCCATGAGCGCAGATCGTCGGATGCAGCTCGCCCTGATCGGCTTGATGACGTTCGCTGGCGTCGCCACCGGCGCCGTCTCGGTGACTCCGCAAGGGTCGGTGCGGTTCAGCTATCGGCCGGCGAGCGGGGCCTCCAGCGTCCACGTGGCTGGGAGCTTCAACGGATGGGCCTGCGACGACGCCTGGGCGTTGAAGGACCCGGACGGGGACGGGACCTTCGAGGGCACGTTCTCGATGGCGCCGGGGGAGCACCAGTTCAAGTATGTGGTCGACCGCACCCAGTGGTTCACCGACCCCGAGGCCGAGGCGGTGGACGACGGGAACGGGAACCAGAACTCGCAGCTGGTGGTGGCGACTTCGGGCAACAGCGGTGGCACCACCACCGAGCGGGCGCCCTTCGGCTCGACCACCCGCACCCGCGAGCCGAGCTTCGTGGGCGAGGTGTTCTTCGTGGAGCCGGGGACGCAGCGCATTCCCGACCTGTCGAAGCTGACCCCGCAGGGGCGGATCTTCGCCAAGAGCTTCGACATTGCGCCGCGCAAGTTCGACGAGGGCTTCCCGGGGCTGTCGGAGCGGTTCGAGTGGTTCGCGATCCGTTACCGGGGCAAGTTCGCCGTCGAGCAGGGCGGGGTGCACCGGTTCCGCTTGCTGTCCGACGACGGCGCCAAGCTGTACATCAACGGCCGCCTGGCCGTGGACAACGACGGGCTGCACGCGCCCCGCGAGGTGGTGCAGATGGTCAAGCTGCCCAAGGGCACCTACGACCTGACCCTGGAGTACATGCAGGGGCCTGCCCTGGACGTGGCCCTGCAGCTGTGGGTCACCAAGCCCCGCTCGACCGAGGAGCAGCTGGTGGAGGTGGCCGGCGCCGCCAAGGCGACGGAGTAGCGGCCTCGGCTCAGCCGCGCTGGCGCAGCACCTCGGCCTTGGCCTCCGTCAGCCGCTCGGCATAGTCCGCGGCGAGCGGGGCGACCAGGACCCTCTCGAGGGAGCACTCGAGGTCCCACAGAACGCGCCGCTCGGCAGGGTCGCCCAGCTCGTCGTCGGGGCGTTGGGTGGCGCGGGTCAACCAGTCGTACAGGACCAGCGCTTCGCTGAGGGTGAGCTCGAGGCGAACGGGCTGGCTCACAGGGGCTCCCCTCAGCGCGCGGGAGCGCGCTGGGCGCCGCCGTCGGAGCGGGGCTTCTCGACCTCGGTCACGATCTTGCCGTTGCGGAACACCGTCACCGTCCCGGTGGACTGGCTGACCGCGACGGCGATGCAGTCGGTGACGAAGGTGATCCCGGCGGCCGCCTGGTGGCGAGCGCCCAGGCCGCTGGGGAGGCCCTCCTCGGGGAACTTGGACGTCTTGAGGTAGGTGCCGGCCGACTCGATCACGCCGTCGCCGCGGACGATGAAGGCGCCGTCCACGGTGGCCAGCTCCTTGATCGTCTCCTCCAGGCGGTGGTCGAGCAGGTTCCGCTCCGACTCGGGGTAGCCGTAGAACGGATTAAGGATCATTTGCCGCGTCAGGGGCAACACCCGCTCGGTGTCGCCCACGACGAACAGGGTGCCCACCGGCAGGCCCTCGCGGCCTTCGCTGCCCAGGGCGACCGCGATCTCGAGGATCCGCGACAGCACCTCGGGCTGGAGCGAGGGGGCCAGGGCCTCGTGACCGCTGGGGGCGAGGAACATCTCGTACTCCCGCCCCACGTCGGTCACCAGCAGCATGTCGACCCGCCCGGAGCCGGCCAGGCCCGCCAGGCACACGATCCGATCGCCCGGCTGGAGGAGGCCGCGGGAGAGGGCCAGCAGCACGGCCATCTTCACCTGGCCCATGCGGGTCAGGCGCACCGAGGGCACCCGGATCGCGCGGTAGCCCTGCTCCTCGAGGGCCTGCTGCTGCTTCGCCTTGCGGGTGACCAACAGGAGGCGCGCCTTGAGCTCGCCCGGCGGCTCCCAGTCGGCGCTGGGGAGGGCGTCGGAGTACAAGAACACGGCGGCCGCCCCGCACTCCTGCGCGAGGGACGTCGCGTGGGAGAGCAGCGCGGCCGCGATCTCGCCGCCCTCCTCCTCGGCCTCGACGGCGGAGGGCGACTCTTTGGCGGTCTCGGGCTCTTTGCTCACGGACGGCAGGATAACCAACCGCTTCCATGCGCTGGCCCGAGACCGCTAGAACTTGCGCGGTCCCTCGTCGTCGGCGCCCTGGCCGCTCCGCTCGGAGGCCGGCGGCGCCGGCGGCGTGGGGGGCGCAGGCGGCGCAAAGTGCCCGTGCGAACCGTGCGGGGGCGGGGGCGGCGGGGGCGGGGGCGGCGGCGGCGGCGCAGGCGGCGCCGGCA
>JAWLGW010000213.1:0-8380 GCA_041690735.1 Planctomycetota bacterium | reverse complement strand
CCTGAAGGAGGGGCCGGCGATCACCACCCTGCCCGGCCTGGACACCCTGGGAGACGGCTTCGACTCCGTCCGCGACCTCCTGCTGGGGAAGTCGCAGGAGGAGGATGAGTGAGCATGAGCGGCGACGAGATCAACGAGATCCTGGGGGTGACCGACCTGCAGACGCTCCGACGCGACAACCCGCAGCGCCTGTTCCGGCACCTCGACGTGGTGCGTCAGGCCTTCCTGTTCGGCGTCGAGGACCACACCGACGCCGAGGTGGAGGGCGAGGAGGAGGAGGAGGGGCGCTGGGGCGGCGACTTCCGGGTGGTGATCAACCGCAACCTGGTCGTGCACCTGCTGCCGGGCTTCCGGGAGGGCACCCCCAGCCGGGCGGAGCTCCCCCAGCTGGTCGTCATGCCCGACGCGGACCGGGCGGACGACGCCGAGGGGTTCGAGGCGACCCTCGACGGCGACGAGACGACCCGGGGCGTGATCTTCTGGGTCGACCCCTTCGACTACGACGTGCTGGCCCGCGAGGCGCAGCGGATCGCGGCGCAGTACCCCGGGTGGGACATGATCCCCGACTCCTACTTCCTCGACACCGACCTGGTGCGGTTCATCAGCCGGACGATCCTCGAGCATCCGGTGGTGCGGGCCGAGCAGGAGTACGACTTCCGCCTGGGCATGGCCGGCGGCACCGAGGCCCCGCCCCTCGACGACGAGGAGATGTATACGGCGGAGGACCTGATCTCCCCCGACACCGGCGAGGAAGACGAGGAAGGCGAGGAGGTCGAGCGGGAGCGGGACGACGACGAGGACGAGCCGCCGCTGGAGGGCATGCGCAGCCATCCGGTGGAGTGGGGATAGCGAGGGGCGGCGCGGCGCGCTCACGGGCCTCGAAGGCCGCGGCGGTCAGGCGCTGCCGGTCAGCACCTCGGGCTGAGCCAGCGCCTCCAGCTCCTGGTGGAGCTCCACCTCGGCGAAGGCGCTCGGGTCGATCGCCTGCAGCCGGGCCAGGCGGCGCTTGAGGCTGCGCGCGCTGCGGACGAGGTCCGCCTGCTGGGCGGGCGTCAAGGCCTCGCCGGCCGCGCGCCGCGCGAGCAGATCGCGCACCTCGGCGAGCGACAGCGGCATCAGGCGACCGCCGAGCCGGCGCTGGCCGCGTCCAGCCCGGCGCGGATCCGCTTGAGCCGGCTCGACTGGGTCGAGACGGAGTGGGTCCGCTGGGACTCGCGGCTGCGGTAGACCAGGCAGCCGTCCGCGAACAGCTTGAGGATGCTGCGCATCAACGCCTCGAGCTCCTGCGCCTCCTGCACCGCGCGCTGGTGCTGCTCGCCGCTCCACTTGCGGGCCTCCGCCCAGTTCCGCTTCTCGCTCATGCCGGTCTCGCTCCCCATGCCGCTCATCCGCTGCTCCTCGCTACCCAAAGATCTCGCTCGCCAGCGCTCCGAAGTCGTCCGCGTCCTCGTCCTCGTCCAGCCGCTCCGCCGCCCACAGCTCCAGGTGGTCCGCCGACCCGCCGGCCACGAACGCCACCTCCTTGGTGATGCCCGCCAGGCGGCACTGCTCCTCGGTCAGCGAGATCCGCCCCTGCCGGTCGGGCACGATCCGCGCCGCCGACTGCTGCAGCTTGCGCAGGTAGGTCCGCACCGCCTTGTTCCCCACCCCCATGGAGTGGGCGCTGAGGCCCCCCAGCTTGCGGAGCGCCTCCTCGAAGGCCCCCGGCGGGTACAGGGCCAGGCAGGGGTCGCCCCCCACCTGCCGGCACAGCACGTAGGCCTCGCCCTCGAGCTGCGCCGCCTCGATCTGCTCCCGGAACACCTTGGGGATCGCCACCCGCCGCTTGGCGTCGAGCGTGTTGCGGTGCGAGCCGACGAGGTGGAGCGGCGCTGGCGAGGCGGGCAGGCCCCCCCCTCCACTCTCCTGCTCGCGCTCGCCGTCCCCAGCTATCACCACTCGTCCCCACTCCTCCCCCTTATACCGGTCCTCCGCGGGCAGGGCAAACTGCGGGCTCTCGTCGCGCATAACTCCTTTCAGCAAGGACTTAGCGCGCCGAACCCATCGCCAGCAGGGAGAGCAACGGTCTGTGTGACAAGGATTTAGCAGCTCCGGTCGTCAAAGACGACCGAAGCTCTGGACTGGACAGGACTTCAGCTGGGGACGCGGCCTGCCGAGGGGTCAGCCCCACCAGGCGCCTGATCCCCACTCAGCCCCACCAGGGCTACGGCAAGGCTACGGCAGGGACCCGCCGTCCCACTCGTGCTTGGGGTCGGGGTAGAAGGTGCAGCCGGTGTAGACCACGCGGCTGCGGGTGGGCTGCTCGAGGACGATCAGCCATCCTCCCGGCACCTTGGCCCGGTGCAGGGAGATCACCCCCGACGACAGGTACTCCCACTGCAGGTCGCGGCGGCGACCGAAGGGGTCCTGCCCGCGCCCCTCGGGGGCCAGCGAGCCGGCGAGGGCCAGCAGGAGGAGGGCGAGGCACGTCAAGGTCGAGGAGCGCTTCACGACGCACCTCCAGAGCTCAGAGGAGAAGAAGAGGAGGAAGGAGCGCGTCGGCCGACCCGGGTCAGGACGGTCGGCACGAGCAACAGGGTGACCAGGGTCGAGGAGAGCAGGCCGCCGATGACCGCTCGGGCCATGGGGGCCTGGGTCTCGCCGCCCTCGCCCACGCCCAGCGCCATGGGCACCAGGCCGACGGCGGTGGTGAGGGTCGTCATGAGGATCGGCCGCAGCCGGCGCCGCCCCGCCTCCCGCGCCGCGTCCGCCAGGGGCAGCCCGTCGCGGTCGCGGAGCAGGTTGGTGTGGTCGACCAGCAGGATGGCGTTGTTGACGACGATGCCCCCCAGCATGATGCAGCCGATGAACGACTGGATGTTGAAGGTGGTATCGGTCAGGAACAGGGTCACCAGCACCCCGGTGGCGGCGGTCGGGACCGACAGCATGACCACCAGCGGGTCGCGCAGCGACTCGTACAGGCAGGCCATGACCATGTAGACCAGCAGCAGGGAGAGGACGAAGGCCAGCAGCAGCTCGCGGAAGGCCTCCTGCTGGCTCTCGTAATCGCCGCCGAACACCACCTCGAAGCCGCGCGGCTGGGTCACCTGCTCGAGGCGCTCGCGGATGTCCGCCACCACCGAGCCCAGGTCGCGGTCGCCCAGGTTGACCGAGATCGTGACGACGCGCTCCTGGTCCTTGCGCTCGATGCGCACGGGTCCGCGCCGCGGCGCCACCTCGACCACGTTCCTCAGCACCACCGGGTCCCCCCGGCCGTTGGTGAGGGTCAGGTCGAGGATCCGCTCCAGCGGCATGCGCTCGGCGCCGCCGACCTTGACCAGGATCCGGTACTCGTCGCCCCGGTCGCGGTAGGCGCCGGCGCTCGAGCCGGCCAGCGCCGTCTGGAGCGCCTGGGCGACGTCGGAGACGGTGAGGCCGAGGTCCGCCGCCTTGCGCCGGTCGATCAGGACCAGCTCCTCGGCGGCGCCCAGCTCGCGGCTGATCCGGGCGTCGGTGACGCCGTCCACGTCCTCGACCAGCCGCAGGACCTGCCGCGCCAGGGCGTCCGCCGTCTCGAGGTCGTGCCCGCGCACGTCCACCTCGAGCCGCTCCAGCCCGCCGGTGCCCATGCGCAGCAGGAACAGCCCGCCGCCAGCGCGGGTGCGGATCGTGACGCCCGGGATGTCGCGGAGCGCGGCCCGCAGGGCGGCGGCGATCTGTTCGCTGGAGCGGGTGCGCTCCCGCTGGGGCACCAGGGCCAGGCGCAGCTGTCCGGTGTGGCCGCCGGTCGCGCGCCAGCTGGTGCCGCCGATGTAGCCCACCGAGCTGCGCACCTCGGGCACCGCCTGGGCCACCAGCGCCTCGATCCGCTGGAAGGTGCGGTCCACCAGCTCCACCCGGGTCCCGACGTCCATCTCGCCGTCGATCCGCACCTCGCCCTCGTCGGTGGTCGGCATCAGCTCGGCGCCGATGAACGGGACCAGCAGCAGGCTGGCGCCCAGGAGGCCCGCGCCGGTGAGGGCGACGGCCCAGGGCCGCCGCAGCGCGCTCGCCAGCAGGTCGTCGTAGGCGGCGGCCGCCGCGTCGAGCGGGCGGGCCGCCAGAGCCGCCAGGGCAGACGCCCACCGGGCGGGGGCGGCGCCCCCCGCCTCCTCCCGCAGCAGGCGCGCCGCCAGCATGGGCACCAGCGTCAGCGACACCACGATCGAGCACAGCAGCGCGAAGCCGACCACGATCGCCAGCTGGCGGAACATGACGCCCGACATGCCCTGCACGAACACCAGCGGCAGGAACACCGCCAGGGTGGTGAGCGTGCTGGCCAGGATCGCGCCCGCCACCTCCTGCGTGCCCTCCACGGCGGCGCGCCTGGGGTCGAGGCCGCGCTCCCGCAGGCGGTACACGTTCTCGAGCACCACGATCGCGTTGTCGACCAGCATGCCCACGCCCAGGGCCAGGCCGCCGAGCGTCATGATGTTGAGGGTGAACCCGCAGAAGTACACCAGCGCGAAGGTGGCCACGATCGACACCGGGATCGCGGTGGCGATCACCACCGTGCTGCGCGCGCTGCGCAAGAACACCAGCAGCACCAGCACCGCCAGCAGGCCGCCGTAGGCCGCCGAGCGGGCGACGTTGGTGATCGACCGCTCGATGTACTCGGCGGTGTCGATGATCGACGTGAGCTGCACCTGGGGCAGGTCGCGGTTGATGCGGTGCACCTCCTCGAGCACGCCCCGGGCCACCTCGACCGTGTTCGTCCCCGACTGCTTGTTGACCCGCAGCCGCACCCCCGGCTTGCCGTTCACCCGCACGATCCGTGTCTGACGCTGGGTGGTGTCCTCCACGGTCGCGATGTCCCGCAGCCGGACCGGCGCCCCCTCGCGCAGCTCGATCACCGTGTCGCGCAGCTCGTCGAGGTCGCCGAACTGGCCCGGCGTGCGCACGGTGACGTCGTACGCGCCCCGCTCGATGGTCCCCGCCGGCAGGTTCACGTTCTGGGCGCGGATCCGCGTCAGGATCTGGTCGAGGGGGATCGCCAGGGCCTCCAGCTCGTCGAGGCGCAGGTTCACGTGGACCTCGCGCTCGAGCCCCCCGTCGACGTCGACCGCCGCCACCCCCGGGATCCGCTCCAGGCGGTACTTGAGCTGCTCCTCCACCAGCTCGCGCAGCGAGATCGGGTCGAGGTCGCCCCCGGCGCCCAGGATCAGGATCGGGAAGCTGGCGAGGTCGAACTTGCGCAGGGTCGGCCGCTCGGCCTCCTCGGGGAGCGCCGCGATCACCCGGTCGAGGCGGTCTCTGATGTCGTTGGCGGCGGCGTCGAGGTCGGTGCCCCAGGTGAAGGTCACCCGCACGCTGCTCTGCCCCTCGGCCGAGATCGAGGTCAGCTCCTCCACCCCCGGGACCGCCGCCAGGGCCTCCTCGAGGGGCCGCGTCACCAGCTCCTCGACCTCGAGCGGGCCGACGTCGGGGTACGCGGTCGTGACGCTGAGGGTGGGGTAGGTGACGTCGGGCATGAGGTCGATCGGCAGCCGGCTGAGGGCGATCCCTCCCAGGGTCATGGCGATCAGCGTCGCCATGACCGTGAACACCGGCCGGTCGACCGTGAAGCGGGCCGGGCTCACCGGGCGCGTCCGCCGGAGGCGGCGCCGGTCGAGACCGCCGCCGCCCCGGTCGCGTCCTCCGCCACGGAGACCGCCGAGCCGTCCACGAGCAGGTGGTGGCCCACGGTGACCACGTCCCCCGCGATCTCGGGCGAGGCCACCTCGACCAGCTCGCCCTCGACGATCCCGGCCTCGATCGGCGCGAACCGGACCGCCGTCCGCGCGGCGTCGAGGACGAACACGCCGTCGCGGCCGCCCCGCCGGACCAGCGCGCTGCGGGGCGCCGCGCGCGCCTGGAGCCGGCTCGACAGCTCGACCTGCACTCGCACGAACATGCCCGGCTTGAGCAGCCCCTCCCCGTTGGGGACCTCCACCTCGACCTGCGCCTGGCGCGACCGCTCTCGCAGCAGCGGCGAGACGCGGGCCACCGCCCCCTCGAACACCCGCCCGGGGTGAGCGTCGCTCGAGACCTGCGCGCGCATGCCCACCTGGATCCGGGGGTAGTCGCGCTCGATCACGTGCACCACGGCCAGGAGCGGGTCGAGGTCGACGAGCGAGACCACCGGCGCGTTCGCCGCCAGCAGCGCGCCCTCGTCCGCGAACCGCTCCCCCACGTGGCGCGGGCCCGCGCCCTCGTCGGGCCACTCGGCGCGCAGCCGGGTGTAGGTGAGCCGCACCTCCGCCGCCTGGAGGGCTGCCTGGCGCTGAGCGACCTGCGCCTCGGCGACGCTCCGGTCGGCGAGCTTCGCCCGGTACTCCGCCTCGGCCGTCTCGAGGGTGGCCTGGGAGGCGATCCGCTGGCCGTGCAGGGACCGAGCCCGCTGGTAGTCCGCCTCGGCCACCCGCAAGGCCGCGATCCGCTGTTCGAGGGTGGAGCGGGCGACGTTGAGCTCCGCGCGGGCCTGCTCGACCCCCAGCCGGAACTCCTCGTCGTCGAGCTCCGCCACCAGCTGCCCGTTCCTGACGGCGTCCCCGATGTCGACCCGCAGCCGCTTCAAGCGGCCAGCCACCTTGGGCCCCACCACGTACTGCGCGCCAGAGCGCAGGGTGCCGCTCAGCAGCCGCGTCTCGCGCAGGGAGGCGGTGCGGAGCGGCTCCACGACCACCGGCACCGCGAACCGCCCGCGACCGCCGCGCGAGTCGCCGGGGGCGGTCGCCTGCTTCACCTTCCAGCCCACCGCGGCCAGCAGCCCCACCGCCAGCAGGACCAGGATCGTCCGCGCCATGAGGACCCTCCGAATCGAGGAAAACGGTCGGCGCGAGCCTAGCGCACCCAGGGCGAACGGACAGAGGAGATTTGCCTCTCCGTCGCTGGCCCGCTCCGCGTTACGCCCGGCGCACCAGCACCGCGGTGTAGCCGCCGTCGCCGCCGCCGACCTGGGGGAGGGTGGTCTCCTCGTCCTCGAGGGTCACGTCGCCCCGGCGCTCGAGCAGGGCCCGCACCTGGTCCTCGTTCTCGCCGGCGTCGATCGAGCAGGTCGAGTACACCACCCGCCCCCCGGGCCGGACGACGTCCACCGCCCGCGCCAGCAGCCTGGCCTGCAGCGCCCGCAGCGGGACCGGGTCGAGCTCGGGCAGGCGCCAGCGGGCCTCGACCCGACGGCGCAGGACGCCGGTGTTCGAGCAGGGCACGTCGACCAGCGCCCGGTCGATCGGCCGCTCCGGGTCGTCGCTCGGCAGCGGCCCCCCGGACAGGGGGTCGTGCAGGTGGATCCGCACGCAGGTCAGCCCCAGCCGCGCCACCACGTCGCGCACTCGGTCCAGGCGCCCCTCGTCGACGTCGTAGGCGTCGATCCGCCCCTGGTCGCCCATGCGCTCGGCGAGGTGCCCGGTCTTGCCGCCGGGGGCCGCGCACAGGTCGGCGACCCGCTCGCCGGGCTGCGGGTCGAGGCGGCCGGCCACCCGCATGGCCGTCTCGTCCTGCACGGTCACCTCGCCCGCCTCGAGGGCCTGGCGGGCCGCCCCGGAGAGGGATCCCTCCAGGCGGATCGCCCCGGGGAGCGCCCCCGGCGCGGCCGCCAGCCCGGCCTGCGCGAACCGCTCCAGCAGCGCCTCGCGGGAGGTCCGCAGCCGGTTCACGCGGAGCGTCACGGGCGGCGGGGCGTTGTGCGCCCGCGCCACGGCGATCGCGCCCTCGAGGCCGAACCGCTCCACCAGCATGCGGGCGTGCCCCGCCGGCAGGGAGGCCGCCGTCGCCAGCCAGGCGGCCGGGTCGCGCTCCGCCGACGGCAGCAGGTCCTCCCGCAGCACGACCCAGCCCCCGGCGCGGCCGGGCAGGCGCCGGGTGCTGGGGAGGCCGGGCGGCGGCGCGTCGTCGGGGGCCACGCGCTCGATCTTGCGGACCAGCCCCCGCAGGACGCCGTTGACGAACCCGCGCAGGTGCTTGGCGCCGCCGGCCGCCGCGACCGCCTCGTCGACCACGATCGGCGCTGGCACCCGCTCGCCGTACACCAGCTGGTAGGCCGCCACCCGCAGGTGCGCCAGCAGGTCCTCGTCGATCTTGCCCAGGCCGCGCTTGGCGCAGGCGTCGAGCAGCCGGTCGATCGTGCCGGCGTGGCGGACGGTGCCGTACACCAGGTCGGTCAGCAGGCGCTGATCCCGCGGGTCGAGGCCTCGCTCGGCCGCCCGCTCGAGGTGCGTCCGGGCGGCGCCGCGACCCGACAGGACGCCGCGCACGATCCCCGCGGCCAGGCGCCGGGGCGATCCACCGCGTTCGGCCTGCGGAGGCGCGCCGCCGCGGCGCCCTCCGCCGCTCCGCTCGCTCCCCGGCCCGGGGCGGCGCCCGCCCCCCGCAGGAGCCCCAC
>JAWLGW010000212.1:0-8387 GCA_041690735.1 Planctomycetota bacterium | reverse complement strand
CCCTGCGACCGCTCCGCGCCGCGATCGAGGCGCCGCGCGCTCACGAGGTGGTGATCGACCTCGGGCAGGTGCGTCACGTCGACACCTTCGGCCTGGCGGCGCTCACCTGCGCGCTGCGCCGCCTGCGCAGCGAGGGCCGGCGGGCGCGGGTGGTGCACATCCCCGAGCAGGTGCAGCGCCTGGCCGAGTTCCTCCACCTGCAGACGGTGCTGGCGTCCCAGCCCGGGGCGGCCGAGGCGGCGGCGCGCGGGGCCCAGCCCTCGCCGCTGGAGCGGCTGGGCGACGGCGGCCTGCGGCTGGGCGAGTACATGGTCACCCTGCTGGCGACGCTGGCCCTCGGCTACCGTCACACCGTCTCCTACGCCGTGAGCGGCGGCCGCGTGGCGCGCGAGCAGTTCCTGCGCCACCTCAACGAGGCGGGCTGGGGGGCCGTCTCGATCGTGATCCTCATGAACTTCATGCTGGGCACGATCCTCGCGATCCAGGTGGCCTACACCCTCGCCACCTACGGGGCGCTCAGCTACATCCCCAACTTCGTCGCCCTCTCGATGGCGCGCGAGATCGGCCCGCTCATGACGGCCCTCCTGGTCGCGGGCCGCTCCGGCGCCGGGTTCGCCGCCGAGCTCGGCACCATGAGCGTCACCGAGGAGCTGGAGGCCCTGGAGATGATGGGCCTCCCGCCGCGGCGCTTCCTGCTCCTGCCCCGCTTCGGCGCCCTGGCGGTGGCCGTCCCCGCCCTCAGCGCGGCGGGGGTCGCGGCCGGGATCCTCGGCGGCGCGACCGCCGGGGTGTTCCTGTACGACCTCCCCTGGCGGCAGTACTTCCAGGACACCGGCACCGCGCTGGAGACCCGCGACCTCATGTCGGGGCTGGTGAAGTCGTTCTTCTTCGGGAACCTGATCGCGGCCGTGGGGTGCCTGCACGGGCTTGGCCTGCGGGGCGGCACCGACGAGGTGGGGCGCGCGGCGACCCGCGCGGTGGTGGTGGCGATCATCTCGGTGGTGGTGTTCGACGCCTTCTTCACCGCCCTCACCAAGGAGGTGCTGTAGGTGGCGCCCGCGGGACTGGAGGTGGCCCGATCCCCGGCTCGCGCGCAGCGCGCGGAGCCGCCCGCCGTCGAGGTGCACGACGTCTCGGTCCGGCTGGAGGGGGCCACCATCGTGGAGGGGATCGACTTCGAGGTGAAGCGCGGCGAGGTGTTCATGATCATGGGCCCCTCGGGCTGCGGGAAGACGACGCTCCTGCGGGCCCTGGCGCGCCTGCTGACCCCCAGCGCCGGTGAGGTGGTGGTGCTGGGTCGGCGGCTGCGGGGCATCTCGGCGGCCGACCTGCGCGCGCTGCGGCGCGAGGTCGCCATGGTGTTCCAGGGCGGGGCCCTGCTCAGCTCGCTGCCCCTCGACGAGAACGTGGCCCTCCCCATGCGGGCCAACCTCGACCTCGAGGACCACGTGATCGACGAGGCGGTGCGCATGAAGCTCTCGCAGGTCGGGCTGCTGGACGCGGTCCACAAGCTGCCGGCCGAGCTGTCGGGCGGCATGCGGAAGCGGGCGAGCATCGCCCGCGGCCTGGCCCTCGACCCCAACCTGCTGCTGCTCGACGAGCCCACCTCCGGCCTCGACCCGGTGACCGCCCGGGAGCTCGACCAGCTGATCCTCGAGCTGCGCGAGGGGCTGGGCGTCACGATCGTGGCGGTCACCCACGACCTCGACAGCGCCCGGCGCGCCGCGGATCGGATCCTGGTGCTGAGCCCCAACGGGCGCCCGCTCGAGCTCGGGACCTGGGCGCAGGTGCGCGCCTCGGAGCACGAGGACGTGCGGGAGTTCATGGACCGAGGGGGGCCCGGAGGGGCGGCCGCAGACCCCACCACGTCGCGAGTCGCGGCGCAGACCGAGCGGAGGCAGCCATGAGGGAGACCGCGGGGGACCGGCGGAGGGCGGGGCTCCTGGTGCTGACGGGGCTGGCGGTGCTCGGCCTCCTGCTGCTGCTCTCGGCAGGGTTCGAGGTGCTCACCCGCGGCCGGCGCTACCTGGTGATCTTCCCCGGGTCGGTCAGCGGCCTGCAGCCGAGCAGCCCCGTCACCTACGCCGGCGTCCCGGCGGGGACGGTGGCCGGCATTCGGCCGCTGGCTGGCGCGCGGATCGGTCAGATCGGGGTGGAGGTCGAGCTCGCCTCGGACGTGGTCGTCAAGGAGGACGTCCGCGCGCGCCTGCAGCCCCAGGGCATTACCGGCACCTATCAGCTCGAGCTGTACGGCGGGACGTCCCAGGCGCCGCCCCTCGAGCCGGGCGGCGTCGTGCGGGGGGACGCGACGCCGTCGCTCACCGAGACGCTGGCCAAGGCGGAGGAGATCCTCAGCCGCCTGGCCCGGGTGGTGCGACAGAACGAGGAGGCGCTGGGCGAGACGGTGCGCGCCAGCCGCGACCTCATGGTCGAGGCGCGCCGCGGAGTGCGCGAGCTGGGAGAGACGGCGCGCGCCGCCCGGCGGGCGATCGAGGGCCTCGAGCCCGTGCTGAGCGACCCCGCCCTGGCCCGCCTGCCGGGCGAGCTGGAGTCGACCCTGAAGCAGCTCCGCGCCAGCGTCGAGCAGGCGGACGTGCCGCGCCTGGCGAGGGAGGCGCGCGCCACCCTCGCCGGCCTGCGGCGGGTGGAGGCCTCGGTCGAGGAGGTCACCGACGCCACGGCCACCCACCTGCCGGCCACCCTCCGCAACGTGCGCCACATGTCGCGCGACCTGCGGGCGGCGGCCAGCGATGTGCGGCGCGACCCGTCGCGCCTGGTCCGCGGCGGCCCCGCCCCGCGGGAGCGCTCGTTCCCCGACCCGCTGCCGCCCCCCGTCAAGGAGGTCGAGTGACCGCCGCGCGCGCGTTCGTTGCCACCTGCCTGCCGATCCTCGCGTTGGCGGCGTCAGGCTGCTTCTCGCTGGGCGGCGACGCCCCGCCCGAGCGCAGCTACGAGGTCGTGCCGCCCCTCGAGGTGACCGCGCGGCCCGCGGGGCGCGCGGGGCGTGCCCTGCAGGTGGAGCTGTTCAGCGCCGACGAGGCCCTGGTGGACACCGAGATCGTGTGGCGCCGCGGCCTGGAGAGCGGCGCCTACGCCAACCACCGCTGGACGCGACCGCCGGCTGCCTCGGCCCGGGAGATGATCGCGCGAGCGCTGACGGGGGCGGGGGTGTGCGAGGTCGTGGCCAGCGAGCCGCCCCTCGCGCAGCGCCCGGACTATCGCCTCGACGGGCACCTGTCCCGCTTCGGCGAGCAGGACCGGGAGGACGGCTGGTTTGGGGTGGTGGAGCTGACAGCGGTGCTCCGCGACGGCGAGGGTCGCGAGCTGTGGCGGCGGACGTACGCCTCGGTGATCCAGGCCGAGATGCGGAACCCGCTCGGGGTCGCCGCCGCCGTCGCCAAGGCCCTGCTGGAGGTCTCGGAGGCGGTCGCGTCCGACGTGGACCAGGCGGTCGCCGAGGGAGGTGGCGCGTAACGGCAAGGCCCGCAGCGGTCTCGGCTCGGTCGCACCCTTCCCACATCCTGCCTCACGTCCTGAAACGCCTGTGAAACGGCAGCCGCCCGATGCCGCACCTAAAGGAGATAGGTCGTTCGTTCGGCAGGGGCACGTTGCCTGCGTGAGCGACCCCGAACCGGGAGCTTGTCATGCGTTTCGCTTTGCGTCTCTCCGTGCTTGCCGCCTCCCTGGCGCTGCCCGCCCTCGCCTGCGCCCAGCCGGTGGGGGCCGTGGGGCGCCTGGAGGGCCGCTCCGGTACTCCGCATCCTGGCGTCTCCAGCGCCCTCGACGAAGCGCACCGCCTGGCGTCCGAGGGCGACGCGGCGGGCGCAGTGGCGGCCCTGCGGCGGGCGGTCGACGGCAGCCAGGGCAAGAGCGCGGGGGCTCACTACCTGCTCGCGCAGGGCCTCGACGTCCAGTACCGCACCGAGATCCGCGCCGCCCGCGCGGCCACCCTCGATCGTGAGGTGCGCGCCAACCTCCGCGCGGCGGCGGCCCTGGCGGACGATGCCACCTACTCCGACAACGCCCAGTGGGCGGCCCGGGCGCGGACGCGCCTGTCGGCCCGCGAGGCGCACGGGCCGCTGGCGCGCGCCGTCCGGCTCGACGGTCGCGAGGTGCGCGAGGGCGACCGGGGCCCCGCCGTCGCCGAGCTGCAGCAGCTGCTCGCGATCGGCGCCGACGGGCTGTTCGGCCCGATCACCCGCCGGGCCCTGGAGGCCTGGCAGCGCTCCCTCGGCCTCCCCGAGACGGGGCAGGTCGACGCGCGCACCCTGGAGTCGCTCCTCGACCCGACCGCGACCCTGGGGATCACCCGCTCCAGCCATGAGGCCTGGGACGGCGGCCGGCGCCTGGGTCCGATCGAGGTGGTCGAGATCGACGGCGACCTGGTGGCGGTCGACACCGCCCGCGCCTACCTGCGCATGCGCGCCGCCGCCCTGCGGGATGGGATCCGCCTGCGGATCGTCAGCGGCTTCCGCTCCTACGCGCACCAGGAGCGGCTGTACCGCCTGTATCGCGCCGGGCGCGGCAACCTCGCCGCCCGTCCCGGCTACTCGAACCACCAGGACGGACGCGCCCTCGACCTCAACACCGCCAGCACGCCGGTCCTGCGGTGGCTGAACCGCAACGCCAAGCGCTTCGGCTTCAAGCGCACCGTGTCCAGCGAGGACTGGCACTGGGAGTACCGCCCATAGCCGGGATCTTGCCCGGCGCAGTCGTGCGGCGCGCGGCGGAGCAGATGGCTGCCCGCGCGGACTCCCTGCTGATCGCTGAGCGCTGAGAGCTGACGGCTCCGCCGTGAGTCCCGCTGGATTCAGATCGGGGGCGGCGCCCCCCACGATCCCCCCGGTCCCCTGGATTTTGTTGCCAGTATTCGTCAAGGTGTTCGCCGGGAGGTCCAGCATGAGCTTGGAGCGGCGCGAGTTCCTCAAGGCGAGCCTCACCGGCGCGGCGGGGGTCGCGGGCGCGGGCCTGCTGGCCGGCTGCCCCGGCGCGGGCCCGCAGGCGCCGGCCGCGCACACGCAGCCGCGCCTCCGCTGGCGCCTCGCCTCCAGCTTCCCCAAGTCGCTCGACACGATCTTCGGGGCGGCCGAGGCCATGGCCGCCCGGGTCGAGGCCTTGACCGACGGGCGCTTCAAGATCCGGGTGTACGCGGCCGGTGAGGTGGTCCCAGGCCTGCAGGTGCTCGACGCCGTGCAGAACGCGCAGGTCGAGATGGGGCACTCGGCCTCCTACTACTTCATCGGCAAGAGCCCCGCGCTGGCCTTCGACGCCTGCCTCCCCTTCGGGCTGGACGCGCGGCAGCACCTGGCCTGGCTGCGCGCCGGCGGGCTGGAGCTGTTGCGCAAGCGATTCGCTGATTTCAATGTGGTCAACCTGCCCGGCGGCAACACCGGCGTGCAGATGGGCGGCTGGTTCCGCGAGCCGGTCCGCTCGCTGGAGGACCTCAAGGGCCTCAAGATGCGGATCCCCGGCATGGGCGGCAAGGTCATGTCCCGCCTGGGCGCCACGGTGCAGGTGCTGGCGGGCGGCGACATCTACCCTGCCCTGGAGCGGGGCGCGATCGACGCCACCGAGTGGGTCGGCCCGTACGACGACAAGAGGCTGGGCTTCCACCAGGTCGTGAAGAACTACCACTACCCCGGCTGGTGGGAGCCGGGCCCGGCGCTCTCCTTCTACGTGAACGCGGCAGCCTGGGAGAAGCTCCCCGCCAGCTACAAGGCGGCCCTGGAGGCGGCCGCCGCCGAGGCGGGGGTCGGCATGCTCAACGCCTACGACGCCCTCAACCCGGTCGCCTTCGAGAGCCTCCGCGCCGAAGGCGTCGACGTCCTCCCCTTCCCCGACGACGTCATGAAGGCCGCGGCGGCGCACAGCGAGGAGCTGATCGCCGATTACTGCGAGGAGGACGCCGCCTTCAAGGCCCTGTTCGAGCACTGGAACGCGTTCCGCAAGGCGTCGAACGCCTGGCTGGGGACGGCTGAGCTGTCGTACGCGCGCTTCGCGTTTGGATGAGAGGCGCAGGGGGATAGGGGGAGCCGCGGGAGAGAGGCGGCTGTCGCTGGAGCGGGGGCTCCTTACAGCAACCAGGTCACCAACCCAGGGAACACGCTGATCAGCACCAGCCCCACCAGCTGGATCGCGATGAACGGGAGCACGCCCCGGTAGATCTCGACCGTGCGCACCTCGGGGGGGCAGGCGCCCTTGAGGTAGAACAGCGCGAAGCCGAAGGGCGGGGTGAGGAACGAGGTCTGCAGGTTCATGGCGATCATGACCCCGAACCAGGCGGGGTGGACGCCGAGCTCCTTGACGAACACCGGGGCCAGCAGCGGCACCACGATGAAGGCGATCTCGAAGAAGTCGATGAAGAAGCCGAGCACGAACACGGCGAGGTTCGTCAGCAACAGGGCGCCGATCAGGCCGCCGGGGAGGCCGGTGAGCAGCCGCTCGATCCACTCGTCGCCGTAGAAGCCGCGGAACACCAGCGAGAACAGGGTCGATCCCAGGAGCAGGAACATGACCATGGAGGTGAGCACGACCGTCCCCTCCATGGTCTCGCGCAGCATCTTCCAGGTCAGCCGGCGGGCCAGGGCCGCCAGGATCAGGGCGCCCAGGGCGCCCAGCGCGCCGGCCTCGGTGGGGGTCGCGATCCCCCAGAAGATGCTCCCCAGCACCACCACGATCAGGGCCAGGGGCGGGACCAGGGCGAAGGCCACCCGCCTCGCCAGCTCGCCCGCCGCCAGCTGCCGCTCCTCCTTGGGGAGGGCCGGGGCGTCCTGGGGGCGGACCTGGCTGATCACGAACACGTAGGTGGCGTACAGGCCGACCAGGATCAGGCCCGGGGTGAGGGCGCCCTGGAACAGGTCGCCCACCGAGGTGCCGATCTGGTCGGCCAGGATCACCAGCACCACGCTGGGGGGGATGATCTGCCCCAGCGTGCCCGCCGCGGCGATCACGCCCGTCGCCAGCTCTTTGCGGTACCCGTACCGGAGCATGACCGGCAGCGAGATCGAGCCCATGGCGACCACCGAGGCCCCGATCACGCCCGTCGCCGCGGCCAGCAGGGCTCCCACCGCCACCACGGCCAGGGCGAGGCCTCCCCGCACGGGGCCGAACAGCTGGCCTACCGTGTGCAGCAGGTCCTCGGCCAGCTTCGACTTCTCCAGGGCCGTCCCCATGAACACGAAGAACGGCACCGCCAGCAGCACGTAGTTGGACATGACGCCGACGCCGCGCTCGAAGAAGGCGCCCAGGTAGGCAGCGGGGAAGAAGCCGAGGTGGACGCCGAGGGCTCCGAACAGGAGCGAGGTGCCGCCCAGACTGAAGGCCACCGGATAGCCGGTGAACAGCAGCCCGAGCACGACCAGGAACATGACCGGCGCCAGGACCTCGGGCGTCATTCGGGCGCCCCCTCGTCCTGCGGCGCCGGCCCCTCCTCGTCCTCCGCTTCAGGGGCGGCTCGCAGCGTCCTCACCTTGCGGGCCACCTCCGCCAGCCCCTGCAGGAGCAGGAGCGCGAAGGCCAGGGGGACCAGCGTCTTCACCGGGTAGCGCGGCAGCCCGCCCGGGTCGGGCGAGCCCTCCAGGCGCTGCCAGGAGTCGACCACCGGCGCCCAGGAGACCACCAGGCCGAACACGCAGAAGGGGAGCAGGAACAGCAGGTGGCCGACCAGGTCGATCCAGGCACGCGTCCGCTCGCGGAGCCGGTCGTAGACCACGTCGACCCGCACGTGGGCGCCGCGCCGCAGGGTGTAGGCGCCGCCCAGCAGGAAGATCGCCGCGAACAGGTACCACTGCAGCTCGAGGTAGGCGTTGGAGCTGATGCTGGTGCCGAATCGGCCGTCCGCCCGGCGCGCCAGGGCGTTGAAGGCGCCCACCCCCACCACCAGCAGCATCAGCCACAAGGCGAGGCGCGCCACGCGCTCGCTGAGGGCGTCGACCCACTCGATCAGGCGGTCCACCGGCGCTCCTGCCGCGCGAGGCCGCTCGCGCGGGGCCCCGGTGTTACCCGCTCAGCAGGGTGACGGCAAGGACGGCGCGTCCGCTCACCTCCCGACCGGCCGCCAGCCCGGCGGCACCGTGCAGTCGGGCGAGAAGGGGACCCGGCCGTCCGTGGTGTAGTAGATGACGCCGTCGTGGTTGGTGAAGAAGTCCCGCTCCGCGTCCCGATCCCGCACCACGCGCACCGCCGTGGCGGCGAACTCGTTCTGGGGCCGGGCGGGGTTGGGCCAGGTGCGGATGACGTAGCCGCCCCGCTCCTGCTGCCACGTCTCGTCGAGGAGCTGAGCCACCATCCACTCCTCGAGCGTCCCGTAGTCGAGGACCTCGTCCCCGTCCTTGTCGCCCTCCCGGAACAGGATCTGCGAGGTCACCACCGTCTTCAGCGAGCCGATC
>JAWLGW010000211.1:0-8388 GCA_041690735.1 Planctomycetota bacterium | reverse complement strand
GCGGGGCGCGCCGGCGGCGCTGCGCGGCCTGCTGACCCCCGACGACCTCGACGACCTGCTGCCCACGCCCGCGCTGCGCACGCCCTCGGGGCAGCAGGTGGTGGTGGCCTGGCTGAGGTTCCTGTTCCTGCTCGACGACGCCACGGGGCGGGTCCTGCGCCGGGCGCGCCTGCCGGGCCTCGCCAAGCGGCTGGAGCACGTGCCCGAGGGAGGCTTCCTCCTGGAGGTCGCGGGGGCCAGCGGGACCCTCGCCGTCACCGCGCGCCTGAGCGAGGAGGGCGACCCCGGTCCGCCCGGGATCGCGCTGGCCATCCGCGAGGGAGGGGCCGAGCGGCCGATCCGTCCCCTGGAGCTCCTGCCGAGCAGCGAGCGCGACGCCGCGGGCATGCTGGAGCGGCTGGCGGCCTCGCAGGTGCCCGAGCTCGACACCCTGCTGGAGGTGTGGCGAGCGGTGCCCCAGGGGCGACCCGAGCGCCTGCGCCGGGTGGACGCGCCGGCGCCGGCGGGCGCCGTGCTCGAGCTGGGCTTTCGCCAGGAAGGGGGGCGCACCCCCTGCGTGCGGGAGGAGCAGCACGGGAGCGGCCCCGCGGTGCTGCAGGTGGCGGGGCTGCCGCCCGCCGCCAGCGGCCTCTCGCGCCCCCCCCTCCAGCCGGGGGACCTGCTGCAGGACATCCGCCTGCTCGGTCCCAGCAGAGCGCGTCCGCGCCTCGAGCTGCGCGTCCTGCGCCCGGGGCCGCCACCGCGCCTGCTGCACGTGATCTACGCCCCCTGGCGCGCCCTCGACGCCAGCGCCTGGGCGGCCGTCGCGGAGCGCAGCGCCGCCCTGGCGGCCGGCAGCGACGACCCCAACCCCTGGCTGCAGGCCTTCGCGGCCATAGCGCGGGTGCACGCCGGCGACGCGCCTGAGGCGGCCGCGCTGCTGGCGCGGGCCGCGGCCACCTCCGAGCACCTCACGCCGCTGGGGCGGGTCCGGCTAGGGTGCCGACTGGACGCCGCCGGACTGGAGGCGGCCGCCGACGCGGCCTTCGAGCGGGCCCTCGGCGACCTGCGCCGCCGCCATGCCTTCGTCCCCGCCTGGGCGGGCTACGGCCCCCTCGACGCCGGCCGTGTGCTGGGGCGACGGGTGGAGCGCTGCCGCCTGGCGGAGGGGCGGATCGAGCGGGCGGCGGCCCTCGCGGCGTGGCGCGACGCCTTCGCGCCGGTGCTGCGGGAGAGCCGCTTCGCCCAGGCGGTGTACGAGCAGGAGGGGATCGCCGCGGCGCCGAGGGAGGCGGGCGCCGGTCCGAACGCGGAGGGCGGCCCGGCAGCGGGGGCGCGCAAGGGGATCGCTGGGCTGAGCGCGCTCACCCTGCAGCGGATCGACCACGTGATCCGCCTGCAGGGATGGTTCCTGTTCTCCCTCAGCGGGCTGCTGCTGATCACGTTCGTGCGCTACCGGCGGCACGCGGCGCGCGACCTGGCGCGCCTGGGGGTCGAGGGCCCGCGGGCGCGCTGGCTCATGTGGCTGAGGCGGCCGCTGGTGCGGCTACGCTACACCTGGCCCACCTACCTGACGCTCGGCGACAAGCTGGGCTTCGTCCTCCTGTACCTCGTGTTCTTCACGGTGTTCGCCTTCCAGGACGCGGCGCTGGAGGCGCTCGCGGCTCAGCGGCGCGCGCCGGAGGCGCTGCTGGCGGGGACGCCCGGCGAGGCCGCCGCCCTGGGCTGGCTCGACGCCCAGGCGGCGCGCTCCGCCGCGCCCTCTCGCGAGGCGGCGTACGCGGTCTCCTGGGTGCGCGCGGCCAGCGGGTTGCCCCCCGACGCTCGCTGTGTGGACGTGCTGGCGCGCAGCCCCCGGCCGCGGGATCGGCTGCTGGCGGGGGAGGTGCTGCTGCGGCAAGGGGACGCCGACGCCGCGCGCCCCCACCTGGCCGCGGCCCGGGCCGACAGCGCCTGGTCGGGCGCCGTGGCGGGGCTCGAGGCGCTCCCCCAGTCCGGGGGACGGCCGGTCTCTCCGCTGGCGGCGCCTCCGCCTTCGGCCGCCGAGCGCGACCGGCTGCTCCTGGGCGCCGAGCGGTGGTGGGCCCCGCTGCCGACCCTCCTGCTGCGGAACCTGGTGCGCCCCTTCCACGACCGGGTCGACGCCAGCATCGCGACCTTCCGCAGCGCCTACAACTGGAACCTCGCCCTGGCTCGCCTCCACAACGAGTGGTTCTTCCTGGTGCCAGCGACGCTGGTCCTGCTGATCGCCTCACTGTTCATGCCGATCGTGCACCCCTTCGAGCCCCTGCCGAGCGACCTTCAGCCTCCCCGCACGGTGAAGGTGCTGCGCCTGCTGTTCCCGGGCCTCCCGCAGTTCCAGCGGGGGCGGCCCCTGCGGGGGCTGCTGCTGCTGCTGCCGTTCTTCTACGTGGCGCAGACCCTCTACCTGACCCGCACCGGGCAGGTGTTCCTGCCCAAGCTCGAGGACTTCACCAGCCGCCTGACGCCGGTGGAGATCGCCGACCTCACCGGCGAGGCGGTGGCCGCGCTGCCCGTAGTGCAGGTCCACCACACCATGGAGCTGACGGCGCTGCTGGTGCTCCTGTACGCCCTGCACTGGCTCGACCTGAGCCTGACGCAGCGCAAGGTGTTCGTGGGCGGGCCGACGCAGGGGCCGCGGCGGGCGCCCGCGCCGTCGCGCTACGTGATCCCGCTCGACAGCGAGGCGGGGGCCGCCCCGGCGCCGGTCGCGCCAGGGCCGCCGGCGCCGGGGGAGGACGAGGGCGGCAGCGGCCGGCCGGTGGGGCCGTTCGACGAGACCGAGCGCCAGACCTTCCGCCCTTCTCCGCTCCCTGGCTCCGGCCGCCTGGAGACCCAGGACGGAAGCGGGTAAAAGGACCGCAACCCGCATCCTTTCGGGATGATGGCGCGCGACCGCAGGGCCCCAGTCGGGGGCGCCGCGAGAGCGGGAGGAGGGACCCCATGACGACGAGCCTGCGCGACGACATCGAGCTGGAGATCGACCGGCTGCGGGAGGAGCGCAACGCGGTCATCCTGGCCCATTACTACCAGCACGCCGATATCCAGGACATCGCCGACTTCGTGGGGGACAGCCTCGACCTCAGCCGCAAGGCGGCGCAGTGCGACCAGGACGTGATCGTGTTCTGCGGCGTGCGGTTCATGGCGGAGACCGCCAAGATCCTCAACCCCTCGCGCACCGTGGTGCTGCCCGACCTCGCCGCCAGCTGCTCGCTGGTCGAGGGCTCGCCGCCGGCGGTGTTCCAGCGCTGGCGGCAGAAGTACCCCGACCACGTGGTCGTGACCTACATCAACTCCAGCGTCGAGCTGAAGGCGATGAGCGACTTCACCTGCACCTCGAGCAACGCGGTGCAGATCATCGAGTCGATCCCCGCCGACAAGGAGATCATCTTCGCGCCCGACAAGAACCTCGGCGCCTACCTGCAGCGGGTCACGGGCCGCGAGATGGTCCTGTGGAACGGCTCCTGCATGGTGCACGAGATCTTCAGCGAGAAGCACCTGATCCAGCTCAAGGAGAGTTACCCCGACGCGCTGGTGCTGGCGCACCCCGAGTGCGAGGAGGCCGTGCTGGCGCACGCCGACCACATCGGCTCGACCAAGAGCATCCTCGAGTTCGCCCGCGGCAGCGACGCCAGCCGGTTCTTGATCGGCACCGAGGCGCGCATGATCCACGCCATGCAGAAGCAGGCCCCGGGCAAGGAGTTCATCCCGCTCCCCACGACCACCGGGTGCGCCTGCAACGAGTGCCCGCACATGATGAAGAACACCATGGAGAAGATCCGCGACTGCCTGCGCGACCTCCAGCCGGAGATCACGATCCCCGAGGAGCTCCGCCGGGCGGCGCTGCGCCCCATCGAGGCCATGTTCCGGGTGACCGACGGCGCGGTGCCGACCCACGGGGACTGAGTGCCCCGGTCGCGCAGCCTGCCGCTCCTGCCGCTCATGCTGCTCCTGGTCGGGTGCAGCTACCCCCGCCTGGTGGACGAGGGCAAGGTCGACGTCGCCTACCTGCAGCGGATCAGCGAGGGCGTGGCCCAGCTGCGCGAGCTCCCGCTCGACGCGCCGGTGCCGCACCGCCTGCTGACCGAAGAGCAGGTCCGGACGCGCTTCCGCCGCGTGGTGGACGAGCTCGACGAGGCGGAGGTCGAGGCCCAGCGCAAAGCGCTGGTCGCCTTCGGCCTCGCCTCGGCCGACCTCGACCTGCGGGAGCTGGTGGCGGCGCTGTACGCCGAGCAGACCGCCGCCTTCTACGACTCGAAGGAGGAGACCTTCTTCCTGATCGACCGGGAGCTCGCCGGCGGGTTGTCCGGCACGCTGGTCTCGTGGATGCTCCAGCGCGACATCATGGGTGAGTTCGTGGCGGCCCACGAGCTGCTCCACGCCCTGCAGGACCGGCGCTACGACCTGGAGGCGTTCCTCGAGGCCGAGGACCTCGACGACGACGAGCGGCTGGCGCGGCGCGCGCTCGTGGAGGGCGACGCCACCTACTGGGGCATGGCCTTCTCCCTGCGCGGCATGAGCGCCTCCATGAACGACATCGAGGTGCCGCGCGAGGACCTGGTGGCCAGCGCGGACGGGGAGGCCTTCGCGCGGGCCCCACGGCTCCTGCAGGAGCAGCTGCTGTTCCCCTACCTGGACGGCCTCGCCTTCATCCAGGAGTTGAGCGGCCTCAGCGAGACGGTGTGGGCGCGGCCGCCCCGCTCCACCGAGCAGGTGCTCCACCCCGAGCGCTACCTCGACGACGACCTGCCCCTGGTGGTGCGGCTGGTGGCGCCCCTCCCCGGCGGCTGGGACCTGGTGCACGAGGAGACCCTGGGGGAGCTCGGCCTGCGGGCGCTGCTGGCCAGGGACGAGGAGCTCGAGCGCGAGGCGCGGGAGCGCGCGGCGCGCGGGTGGGGCGGCGACCGGTATCGCGTGCTTGAGCGCAGGCGCGACGAGGCGCTGGCCCCCGACCTCGCCGTGGTGTGGGCGGTCGAGATGGACAGCGAGCGCGACGCGCGCGAGCTGGCGGGCGCCCTCCGCGGCGCGCTGGCCGCCGAGCCGGCCCGGGCGCACCAGATCACCCGCGTGGGCGAGCGCGGCCTGGCCGTGGTCATCGCCACCGACCCCGCCGCGGTCAACACGCTCATGGTCGCGGCCCGAGAGCGGCGGGTGGCCAAGGCAGGCGGCCGCAGATCCAGCCGGCGGTCGCTGCCGAGGAAGAAGTAACTCACCGCGGCGGTCGGTCGCTCCGCGGCGTCGACGCGGCTCCGCTCAGGGCGTGATCGTCGTGGGCCGCAGCATGACCCGGAAGCCCAGGTCGGCGCGGCGGGTCTCCAGCGGCAGGGCCTCGCCGGGGCGGGGGGCGGCCTGGTCGACCGGGGTGCCTGCGTGGCCGCCGAAGGTGACGGCCTCGGTGGCGCCGGCCCCCGGCGCGGTCCACTCGGCGACGTTGCCCACCAGGTCGAGGGCCGGCGCCCCCGCGCCGGCGCCGCCCGGGAAGCAGCCAACCGGGGCGGGACCCTTGAGCAGCCCGCCCACGTTGGCGTGCGCCAGCGAGGGGGGCGCGCTGCCCCAGGGGTAGGGGAGCGCCGCGGGGCCACGGGCGGCGGCCTGGAGCGCCTCGACCGTGGCGAGCTCGAGGCCCCGCCACCGGCAGTACGCGACGGCGTCCCACCAGTCGACACCGGTGACCGGCCAGCCGGGCGACTCGTCGGGGCGCCAGTCGTCGGGGGTGTGGTCCTTTCCTTGGGGCTCACGGGGATCGCAGCGGGCGTGCGGCGCGTCCTCCGCCTGGGCCAGGGCGGCGAGGAACCTCCCGTACTCCGCCCGCGTCACCTCCGTCCGCCCGAGGTAGGCCGGGTCGAGGGAGGACACCTGCGTCGAGCTGCCGTCGCCGGCCGGATGCAGGTAGGGGCCCCCGGGCAGGTAGACCAGGTCGCTCGCCGCCTGCCTCGCCAGGCCCGCTTGCTCACCGGCGTTCACCCGGCTGAAGGCGTCGACCGCGGCGGCGGGATGGCCGGCGGCGAGCAGCGCCAGGCCGTGCTGCACCCAGTCGTTGCGATCGGCCGTGTCGCCGGCGCGCTCCTGGTGGTACGCGAGCAGCGCCCCCGCCCGCGTGCCCCGCGCGCGCGCCAGCAGGTCCGCCACGTCGACCAGCTTCGCCCGCAGCGCCTCGACGGGCGCGTCCTTGCCCTCGGGAAGCAGCGCGCGGAGCTCCTCCTGCGCGGCCCGCTCCAGCTGTCGGCGGAGGGCCAGCAGGGCCTTGGTTCGGGCGACGTCTCCTCCCAGCTCGCGGAGCGCGGCGTCGGTGTGCTGCAGCGCTTCGCCATACCGGGCCCGCTCGGCGCCGAGGGCCGCCGCCGCGCGGGCCAGCTGCGTCCGAGGCGCCGCGGCGCCCGACGGCTGCGTGAGCGCGTGCGCCACACCGAAGGCGGCCGCCACGGCGAGGAGCGCCGAGGCGAACAGCGCCCAGCCGCCGCCGGCGCGGGTCGACACGGTCGACTCCGCGAACCGCTCACGCGGCTTGTGGCGCGCGGTCGGCGCCTCGATCGGCTTGCGCGGCCGCTCCGCGGCGACTGGGGCAGACGCCCGCGCGGCAGTCGGCGCGGGCGCGACCGGGACCGTGGGCACCGGCTCGGGCGCGGGCGCGGGCGCCTGCACCGCCCGCAACACCTCGGGCCGCAGCACCGACTGCGGGGCGGCCGTCGGGTGGCGCCGCCCGGTCACGTGGCCGCCCGGCGGAGGCAAGGGCCCCGGCAGGCCGCCGGCCGCCACCCTCGCCAGGTCCGCCACCAGGGCCGCCGCCGTCGGATACCTCGCGTCGCGGTGCGGCGCCAACAGGCGGCCCAGCACCGCCCGCAGGCCGTCCGACACCGCCGGCTCGACCGTCCAGGGCGCGTCGGGGGCGGCGCGCGCGTCTGCCGGGCCGACCCCGGCCACCATGTGGTACAGGACCGCCCCCAGCGCGTACAGGTCGTCGCGGGAGTCGAGGCCGCTGGCGGCGTCCCCAGCGGTCACCTGCGGGGCGGTGTACAGCAGCATGCCGAGCCGCCCGCCAGGGCTGCAGCCGTGCGTGGGACCGTCGAGCACCGCAGAGCCCACGCCGAAGTCCGACACGTAGGTCCGCTGCTCGCGCACCAGGAGGGCCAGCGGCGACAGGCCGCCGTGCACCACGCCCAGCCCGTGGACCACCTGCAGCGACGCCGCGGCGCCCTGCGCCAGCGCCAGGGCGGTGGGCTCGGCGAGCGGCCCCTGCGCTCGCAGCCCCTCGGCGGGGGCGCAGTCGAGGCCGATGGTGGCGGTGTACAGCCAGCCGAAGTCCTCGTCCGCCTCGTCGATCTTGAAGACCGAGGGGTGCGGCGGGTCGAGGCCGGCGTTGGAGCGCTCGATGAACCGGACCGTCCGCTCGGGGTCGTGCCCGCTGCCGGGGGGCACCACCCGGACCGTCGCCTCGAGGCCGTCGGTGCGGCGGCCGAGCCACACCTCGCCGCCGAGGCCTCGGCCGCGCCGCGCGACGAGCTCCCACGGCCCGACCAGGGCGCCCTCCGAGAAGGAGAAGGCCTGCGGCCCCATGGCCTCGACCGTGGCCTGCGCGATCGCCCGCGCCTCGTCGATCCCCTGCGCGGGGGCGAGCTGCAGCGCCGCCACGACCTCCCACAGGGGGCGGCTCGGCTCGCGCTCCCGGACCAGCAGGGGGTAGAGCAGCCGGGGCCCGCTGACGACCCCCATCAAGATCAAGTTCTCGGCGAAGGCCTGCTCGGTGTGGCTGAGCTCCATGGTCGGCTCAGTCTAGTCCCCCTCCTGCGGCGCGCGCCAGGCACCAGGCGCCGACCAGCGCGAGGTAGGGCGCGAAGATCCAGAAGCGTCGCTTGGCGAGCAGGCGCTGGAGCAGCCACAGCGCGCCCAGGCCGGTCAGCAGCGAGGCGAGGAACCCGCAGGCGAGCGGCACCGGCGCCAGTCCGGCCAGGGCGCCGATGTCCTTCGCCTCCAGCGCGGTCGCCCCCAGGATCGCGGGGATCGCCAGCAGGAAGGAGAGCTCGGCGGCGGTCAGCGGCTCGACGCGCTGGACCAGGCCGCCGGCGATGGTCGCGCCCGAGCGGGACACCCCGGGGATTACGGCCAGCAGCTGCAGCAGCCCCACCACCAGCGCCCGCCGGGGCCCGAGGTCCTCCAGCCGCTCGATCTTGGGCTCGCCGTCGCCGGGGCGGATGCGGCGCAGGAAGGGGGCGTCGGCCACCAGGAGCAAGGCCGCGCTGAGGAGGAACGACAGGCCCAGCAGGGTGCCGTCGGCCTTCACGGTCGCCACCACCGGCTTGGCGCCCAGGGCCAGGACCAGGGGCAGCGTGCCGATCGCCAGCGGGATCAGCGCGCGACGCCGGCTGCGCAGCAGCGAGGCGAGGCTGCGCC
>JAWLGW010000210.1:0-8415 GCA_041690735.1 Planctomycetota bacterium | reverse complement strand
CCTGCTCGGGCTCGCCGGCCCGAGCCTGCAGGGCCGCCAGCTCGGCGGTGTGGCGCAGCATGCCGGCCACGTCGCCCGCCTTGTGCAGGAGCTTGGCCGCCTCCTTCCGCAGGTGGACCGCCTTGCCCAGCTCGCCGCTGGCGGTCATCTGCTCGGCCACCACCTCCATGGCCAGGGCCTCGCCGGCGAGGTCGCCGTCCGCCTGCGCCGACTGGCGCAGCCTGCCGGCCAGGGTGCTGGCGAGGTCGCCCTGGTTCGCCGCCCGCAGGGCCCGCACGGCGGCAGCGAGGGCGCGCCGCGCGCTCGGGCCCTCCCCCCGCGCCTCGCGCAGCTCGGCCGCCGTGCGCAGCAGCGCGGCCGCCCGGGCCGGGTCCCCGGCCCGCTCGGCCACGGCGGCGGCCCGCTCCAGGAGCGCGCTCAGGGCCTGCGGGTCGCGCTTGATCGGGTCGTCTCCCTCGGCGCACCGTCGCCAGCCGGTGCCGAGGGCGGCCGCGACCGCGTCCACTCCCGCCAGCGCCAGCGCCCGGCCGCCGCCCTCGGCGGCCGCCGCGGCCAGGCCCTCGATCAGCGCCAGGGGGAGCCCCTCGCGCGCGGAGAGGAGGGGACGGTAGCACTGCGCCGCCTTCTCGACCTCGCCCGCCGCCTCGTACAGCCGCCCCAGGCGAACCCGCTCCAGCGCGCCGTCGAGCCGCGCCCGGCGCCGGTCGAGGGTCCGCACCAGCGGCCCGCCTCGGGGGAGGCGCGGGAGCGCGTCCCACCGCAGGGGCGCCGGGCGCTCGTCGCAGGCCCACTCCCCCCGCGCGACCAGCGCCTCGACCAGGTCGGCCAGGAAGGCCTCGTCCTCCGCCCGGTCCGCCCAGGGAGGAGGGTCGCCTGCGGGGGCGCGCCCCAGCAGCGCCTCCACCAGTCGCTCGCCGTACTCGCCGTGGTTGCCGGCCGCGTCGGCCATTCGCTCTCCCAGCGGCAGGGCACCGCGCCCCCGATGGTTCCCGGCCGAGCGTCCTCGCGCAAGGAGAGGAGTGACGGGGGCGGCCAGCGCGGCGCGCGCCGTCCCGGAGCGTCTTGCGGGGGACGTCGGGGGGGGGCTGTCGCAAAGCGAGAGAACGAGAGGAGCGCGTCGCGAGGAGCCGTATCGAACACGGGATATCAACAGGGAATATCAATGGAAACAGCGAACGGCTCGTCCTCCGAGTCCTAACTGCGTTGCCTGCTGCGGGGTCATTCCCTGTTCCCATTCTCTGTTTGCTGTTGATATTCCGTGTTCGATCTCTTCGGGCTCCCGCGGCTGCCTTTTGCGACAGCCTCCCCCGCGAACCACCCAGGCCGCCGCGGCCGCAGCTGTCGGATCGCTGCTAAGATCCCCGCCCTTCCTTCCCAAGGAGGCGCCGTGTCCGGACGCTCCCTCGCTCCCCTGACGCTCGCCCTGGTCCCCCTCGCCCTGTCGGGCTGCGAGCACCCGCCGCGGGTGCCCACCACCTGGGCCAACCAGGCTCGCGGGGTGATCAGCGCCGACACGCCCGAGCCCGGCTCGCGCCGCACGATCGTGGCCAAGTACGGCCCTCGCGAAGACCGCGACGAGGACGACCTCACCGACCTCGACGGCGACGACGACCTCGGCGAGGTGGTGGTCGAGCTCGAGGCCGGGGTGTACGGCCTCGAGGTCGACGCGGTCATCGAGGGCGCGGACGCCTTCGTGCTGAAGGGCGCGGGGCCGCACAAGACCCGGATCGAGCTCGACACCGACACCCTGCGCGCCCTCACCCTGCGCAAGATCGGCCGGGTGGAGCTGCGGGGCGTCACGGTGGTCGGCTACACCGGCGGCGGGCTCTACATCGAGGAGTGCGACGACGTGCGGGTCGAGGACGCCCACTTCGCCGGCGCCCGGGTCGGCCTCAGCCTCGAGTCCTCCACCGCCCGCATCGGCACCTCGGTGTTCGCGGGCTGCCAGGCGGGGGTGATCGCCAAGGACAGCGAGGTCACCCTGCGCGAGAGCGCCTTCCTCGACTGCTGGAACGCCCTGGTGGGGGACGGCGGCGCCTTCGACGTGGAGTCGTCCGCCTTCCTGGAGAACCGCGAGGTGTTCGACGCCACCCTCGACAGCCGCTCGCGGATCGTCAGCAACCTGTTCGGCGGCAACGAGCAGGGCCTGGGCTGGAAGGGCCGGCCGGCGATCGCCAAGGACAACCTGGCGCACGCCCGCGACCTCGGCGACCGCCTGGGGCGGTTCACCAACCGCGAGGTCCGCGACCCGGCCGACTTCCCCCGCGGGCTGCTGATCCCCGAGGACTTCGACGTGGTGGGGGTGCACCTCGCCCTCGAGCGGGGCAAGAAGCGGGGCGAGAAGGACCCGCCCAAGCGGCTCGAGGAGCTGGCCCGCACCGAGGCCGAGGCCTTCGCGCTGGTGAGCCAGCGGGCCCTGCGGGCCCGCGACCTGCCCGCCGCCCGGCGGGCAGCGAGGATCGCCCTCCGCTACCTCGGCGAGCTGGAGCTGAGCGAGGCGCCCCAGGCGGTCATCGACATCGCCGAGCTCGGGCGCACCCCCTGAGGCCGTCGGCGCCCACTCCTGGGCGCCACGTGTAACCTAAGTGCTGGCAGGCGCTTGCTCCGCGCGGCTGGGCACCGCTAAATCCGTACCGATCCAATGCCCTTTCGCTTGATCGCGTACCAGCGCCGTCCTATATTCACGCCATCCACGAGGACCGGCTCCCTCAGCACCGATTTGGGGCCCGGTTCGGAGGCGTCGCCTTGCTCCAGATCACCCGGAAGGTCGACTACGCCCTGATCGCCCTCACCCACCTGGCGATCCATCCCGGCGAGCGGTTCAGCGCCCGGGAGCTGGCCGAGACCTACCACCTCTCCAAGACCCTCATGGCCAACTGCCTCAAGGCGCTGGCCCGGGGCGAGCTCGTGCGCTCGGTGCGCGGCACCAAGGGCGGCTACGAGCTGGCCGACGCACCATCATCCATCTCGGTGGGCCGGGTGGTGGAGCTCCTCGAGGGGCCGCTGCAGCTCGCCTCCTGCATCGGGCAAGGCCCCGGCGACCCGCACCTGCAGTGCACGGTCTCGCGGGTGTGCCCGGTCAAGCACAACGTGTTCAAGATCCACCTCAAGATCCGGGACGTCCTCTACGGGCACTCGATCGCCGACCTCGCGCAGGGCGCGGGGCTGCCCGGCGAGGCGCTCCCCGTCGCTCGCTCGACCGACGTCGGGGCGGGCTGCCTCGACATGGGAGCAGACGCATGAAGACGCCGGTCTACCTCGACTATCAGGCGACCACGCCCATGGACCCCCGGGTGCTCGAGGCCATGCTGCCCTACTTCACCGAGAAGTTCGGCAACGCGGCCAGCCGCAACCACGCCTACGGGTGGGTGGCCGAGCAGGCGGTGGAGGACGCCCGGGCCAAGATCGCCGCCCTGATCGGGGCCAGCGCCAAGGAGATCGTGTTCACCAGCGGCGCCACCGAGAGCGACAACATCGCGCTCAAGGGCGCGGTGGAAATGTACACCTCCCGCGGCAGCCACATCATCACCCTGAAGACCGAGCACAAGGCGGTGCTCGACGTCTGCAAGTACCTGGAGCGGACCGGCCGGGCCACGGTCACCTACCTCGACCCCCAGCCCGACGGGCTGGTCGACCTCGAGGCGCTGAAGGCCGCGATCACCGACAAGACGGTGCTGGTGGCGATCATGGCCGCCAACAACGAGATCGGCGTGGTGCAGCCCCTGGCCGAGATCGGGGCGATCTGCCGCGAGCGCAAGGTGCTGTTCTTCACCGACGGCGCGCAGGCGGTGGGCAAGGTGCCGGTCGACGTCGAGGCCATGAAGATCGACATCCTGGCGATCTCGGGCCACAAGATGTACGGCCCCAAGGGAATCGGCGCCCTGTACGTGCGGCGGCGCAACCCGCGGGTCCGCCTGTCGCCGGTGATCCACGGCGGCGGCCACGAGCGCGGCATGCGCTCGGGGACCCTGGACGTGCCCTCGATCGTGGGCCTGGGCAAGGCCTGCGAGCTGGCTCAGCAGGAGATGGAGACCGAGGCCGCCCGCCTGACCGCCATGCGGGACGCCTTCTGGAAGGGGCTGCAGGAGCAGCTCGACTTCATCCACCTCAACGGCCACCCGACCCAGCGGCTCCCCGGCAACCTCAACGTCTCCTTCGAGTTCGTGGAGGGCGAGGGGCTCATGATGGCCATGAAGGACCTGGCGGTCTCCTCGGGCTCGGCCTGCACCTCGGCCAGCCTCGAGCCGAGCTACGTGCTGAAGGCCCTGGGGGTGGGCGACGACCTGGCCCACACCTCGATCCGGTACGGGCTGGGGCGCTTCACCACCCAGGAGGAGGTCGACTTCGCCCTCCAGACCTCGGTGGCGGCCGTCAAGAAGCTGCGGGAGATGAGCCCGCTGTACGAAATGGCCCAAGAGGGCATCGACATCAAGTCCATCCAGTGGACGGTTCACTAGGGAGCGAGCGAGCATGGCCTACAGCGAGAAGGTCGTCGACCACTTCAACAACCCGCGCAACGTGGGCAGCCTCGACAAGGAAGACCCCGAGGTCGGCACCGGGATCGTGGGCGCGCCCGAGTGCGGGGACGTCATGCGGCTGCAGCTCAAGGTGAAGGACGGGGTCATCGCCGACGCCCGCTTCAAGACCTTCGGCTGCGGGTCGGCCATCGCCAGCTCGTCGCTGGCGACCGAGTGGGTCAAGGGCAAGAGCGTGGACGAGGCGCTGGCGATCAAGAACACCCAGATCGTCGAGGAGCTGTCCCTGCCGCCGGTGAAGATCCACTGCTCGGTGCTGGCCGAGGACGCGATCAAGGCGGCGATCAAGGACTACCAGAGCAAGCAGGGCGCGGCGACGCAGGCCGCCGAGGCGCAGGGCTAGCAGCGCCTCGCCGGCTCGCCGGCCTGGGGAGAGCGACGACCATGATCACACTGTCCGAGCGCGCGGCGCACAAGGTGCAGGAGATCCTCAAGGAGCGGGGCCTGCCCGAGACGGCGGGGCTGCGGTTCGCGATCAAGGGCGGCGGCTGCTCGGGGTTCGAGTACGTGGTCGACCTCGTGAGCAGCCCCCGCAAGTTCGACATGCCCAGCCGCCACGACAAGGTGTTCGTGTCCCACGGCACTCGCCTGCTGGTGGACAAGAAGTCGCTCCTGTTCCTGGACGGCACGGAGATCGACTGGCAGGAGCAGGAGTTCGGCCACTCGTTCGTGTACCAGAACCCCAACGCCAGCGGAGTCTGCGGCTGCGGGACCAGCTTCTCGGTGTGAGCGCGCCCGTGGCTTCGAGACGACTGCTGGAGCTGGCCGGTCAGGAGCGGCCCTCGACCTGCCCCGAGAAGCAGTGCGACGCCAACCTGCAGCTGCCGTATCTGTGCCACGTGTGCGGCAGCCTGCTGCGCGACCCGCCGGGGCTGTCGCACTTCGAGCGGTTCGGGCTCGAGCCCAGCATGGAGGTCGACCTCGCCGAGCTGGAGCGGCGCTACCTCGACCTGTCGCGGCGCCTCCACCCCGACCGCATGATCAGCAAGGGGCCCAAGACGCAGTCCCGGGCCCTGGTGCTGAGCAGCCAGCTCAACCGGGCCTACGGCGCGCTCAAGGACGAGCGCCTGCGGGCGGAGCACCTGCTGGCCCTGCGGGGCGGCAAGACTGCCGACCAGGACAAGCGCACCCCCGCCGCCTTCCTCATGGAGCAAATGGAGCTGCGCGAGGAGCTGGAGGCGGCGCAGGCCAGCGGCGACCGGGCCGCGCTGGAGCGGGCCCGCGAGCGGGCCCAGCGCGAGCAGGCGGCCTGCCTGGCCCGGGTGCGCGAGCTGCTCGGGAAGGAGCCCTGCCCGGGCGACGACGCGCTCCTCGCCGAGGTGCGCGAGCAGCTCAACGTGGTGAAGTACTGGATCACGCTCGAGGAGGAGATGCGGGCGGCGCTCGCCGCCTAGCCCACCCTCGCAGCCGCGCGCGCCTCGCTTGTTCGCCGCGCGCAGGAAGGACGACATGAGCGACGCACCCGCCGACCTGGTGGTCGGCATCGACCTCGGCACCACCAACAGCCTGGTCGCCCTCAGCACGGGGGGCCGCCCCGAGCTGGTCACGGACGGCCAGGGCCGCCCGGTGGCCCTGCCCTCGGCCGTCTCATTCACGGACGAGGGCGTGGTGGTGGGCGAGGCGGCCCTGGAGCGGGCTCCGCTGGCCCCCGAGCGCACGATCCTGTCGGTCAAGCGCCTCATGGGGCAGGGCCTCGACGACCTGTCCCCCGCGGTGCGGCGCCACTTCGCGGCCCCCCTCGTCGAGGAGGGGCGCAAGCTGGTCAAGCTGCAGGTGGGCGAGCGGGCCCTGACCCCGCAGGAGGTCTCGGCCCACGTGCTGCGCGAGCTCAAGCGCCGGGCCGAGGCGGGCCTGGGGCGCGAGGTGAGCAAGGCGGTGGTCACCGTCCCCGCCTACTTCGACGACGCCCAGCGGCAGGCCACCCGCGACGCCGGCCGCATGGCGGGCCTCGAGGTGCTGCGGATCATCAACGAGCCCACCGCGGCCTCGCTGGCCTATGGGCTGGGCGGCAAGGAGGCCGAGGGGATCATCGCGGTGTACGACCTCGGCGGCGGGACCTTCGACCTCTCGCTGCTGCAGGTGCAGGCGGGGACCTTCCGGGTGCTGGCCACCTGCGGCGACACCCTGCTGGGCGGCGACGACATCGACGCCATCCTGGTCGAGAGCGCCCTGGCGGGCCTCGCCGAGCGCGGCCTCGACGTCGAGCACCAGGACCTGGCCCCCCGCCTGCGGGCCCGCCTGCGGGCCGCCGCCGAGCAGGCCAAGAAGGAGCTGTCGGCCAAGGAGTCGACGGTGCTGCGGGTGCAGGACCCCACCCACGGGATCAACCTCGAGCTGGAGCTGACCCGGCAAGAGCTGCAGAAGGCGATCGACCCCCTGGTGGAGCGGACCCTGGCTCTGTGCGCCAAGGCGCTGGCGGACGCCGAGCTCACGCCGAAGGACGTGGGCGAGGTGGTGCTGGTGGGGGGCTCGACCCGGATCCCCTACGTCCGCGAGCGGGTGGGGGCCTACTTCGGCCGCGCGCCCCACACCGAGCTCGACCCCGACCAGGTGGTGGCCCTGGGCGCCGCGGCGCAGGCCGAGATCCTGGCGGGCGGCGAGAGCGACCTGCTCCTCCTCGACGTGACGCCCCTGTCGCTCGGGATCGAGACCTACGGGGGCGGGGTCACCAAGCTGATCATGGCGAACACCGCCATTCCGGCCCAGGCGAGCGAGGAGTACACCACCCCCGAGGACGGGGTGACCGCGATCGACCTGCACGTCCTGCAGGGCGAGCGGGAGCTGGTCTCCGACTGCCGCTCGCTGGCCCGGTTCAAGCTCAAGATCCCCCCCATGCCGGCCGGCATGCCCAAGGTGGAGGTGACCTTCCTGATCGACGCCGACGGGATCCTGCGGGTCATGGCCCACGAGCAGCGCTCGGGGGCCGAGGCCGAGATCGAGGTCACGCCGGTCCACGGCCTGACCGAGGACGAGGTGGACGAGATCATGTCGGACTCGATCGAGCACGCGATCGAGGACGTGAACCACCACCAGCTGATCGACCTGCGCAACGAGTCGCGCACGGTGCTCCGCGCGGCCAACAAGCAGCTCGACCTCGCGGGCGACGGCCTGACCCCCGAGCAGCAGGCGGCGATCCGCCAGGCGGCGGACGCCCTGGAGGCCCTCCTGCCCGGCACCCACAACCAGGCGATCAAGGCGGGCCTGGACGCGCTGAACCAGGCGGCGGGTCCCCTGGCGCAGGTCGTCCTCGACCGCGCCGTCAACCAGGCCCTCAAGGGCAAGCGGGTCGAGGAGGTCGAGGTCAAGTAATGGGCGGCGAGAACCCCTACATCCAGCAGGCGGACGCCAAGCTGCCGACGCAGCCCTTCACCATCCGCTTCCGCACCCCCGAGGGCGAGACCCGCGAGGTGAAGGTCGACCCGGCCGACCTCCCCGACGACCACCACGACGGCCGCAAGGGGAGCCTCCTCGGCTACGCGCTGCGGGCCGGGATCCCGGTGGACCACGCCTGCGGCGGCGTGTGCGCCTGCTCCACCTGCCACGTGATCGTGCGCCAGGGCTCTGGCACCTGCAACGAGTCCAGCGAGGACGAGGAGGACATGCTCGACCTCGCCCCCGGCCTCACCGACACCTCCCGCCTCGCCTGCCAGTGCATCCCCGACGGCAGCGAGGACCTCGAGGTGGAGATCCCCTCGTGGAACCGCAACCTGGCGGCCGAGGGGCACTGAGGGCATAGAGCCCTGGGCGCCGGAGGCGCCTGCTAGCTCGTCTCGAGCGCATCCTCAGCGAACAGGCGCGCGTCCAGCCGATCGACCGCCGCGGCCGCCAGCGGCAGTGCGAGGGCCGTGGTGAGGACGGCCAAGGGTTCGGGGGACTCGAG
>JAWLGW010000209.1:0-8433 GCA_041690735.1 Planctomycetota bacterium | reverse complement strand
GTTCCTCGAGCAGCCGACCGCGCCGCAGGTGCTGGAGGCGGCTCGGGCCGTGATCCTGCGGCGGGCGCGCCAGCGGCGCCTGTTCGACCAGGAGGCGATCCTCAAGGTGCCGACGCGGCCGGAGCTGGTCGAGAAGGCGGGCGACCTGCTGGAGGTGTTCGTGGGGGCGGCGGGCTACGAGCCCGAGGACCTCGTCAAGCTGGACACCACGATCCGCGAGGCGGTGGGCAACGCGGCCGAGCACGGCAACAAGAAGGACCCCAACCGGACGGTCCACATCAACTTCCTGCGCACCGCCGACCGCGTCATGATCGCGATCACCGACGAGGGGCCGGGCTTCGACACCACCTCGTTCCTGGCCCGGGCCGTGGAGGTGTCCGCCCTGGAGCACACCCGCTCCCGTCGCGACTCGGAGAGCCGCCCCGGCGGCCTGGGCGTCTTCATCATGAAGCAGACCTGCGACAGCATCTTGTTCAACGACGCGGGCAACACGATCTTCCTGATGAAGTACCTGCCCGGGCAAAAGCCGGCCTGAGCGAGCTCCCCCCAGCCGCGCCAGCGCCGCCCCCCGCACCGCTCCCGGACCTGCCCTACGCCGTCCGGCGCCAGCGGGTCGCGGTGGGCGACGCCCCGCGCGACGTCCTGGTCGCGGCGTTCCCCCTGGGCTGCGGCGGGGCCGCCTGCCTGCAGCTGAGCGACGAGGCGGGCTTGCGCCGGGGCGGCGTCTACCTGCTGGCGCGGGACGAGGCGACGGCGCCCGCCCGGGCGCCGCGGTTCGACGAGCTGTTCGGCGACCTGGCGGCGAAGCTGCGGGACGCGCCAGCCCTGCGCGGACCGCTGCTCGCGCTCCTGGAGCGCGCGCGGCAGGCAGCCCGCGCCACCCGGCCCCGGCTCGACCCGGCCGCCCTGCGCGAGGTGGCCTCGGTCGCGCGGGAGGCGGCGCGGCTGGAGGGCTCCTCTGGCGGAGGCTTCTCCCTGGAGGAGCTGGTGGTGTCCTGCCTGCTGATCTTCGTGTCGGAGGAGGAGCGCTACCCGCGCCCCAGGTACCGGGGCTGCGACGTCGCCTGGGAGCGGCTCCAGGAGATGATCTGCTAGACTTCGTCGCCGCAGCCCGCTGACGCGGCGCGGCGCCGAGGCGCTCCGTGGAGACACCCACCCTGGTCATCGTCGCCGAGCAAGGGGCGCCCCAGCGCATCCCGATCGCGCGGACCCTGGTGATCGGACGCGACCCGGCCAACGAGGTGCCGATCGACGACAGCTACCTGTCCCGGCGCCACTGCGCCGTGGCGGTGCGGGACGGGCGAGTGATCGCCCGGGACCTCGACTCCTACAACGGGACCTACGTCAACGGGCAGAAGATCCACGAGGACTGCTACCTGCTCCCGGGCGACGTCCTCAAGGTGGGCCGGACCCGGGTGTTCGTCGACTTCGGCGACGTCGCCAGCCAGACCTCCTCCCTCAAGATCTACTCGCCGAACCTGTCCCCTCAGACGGGGGTCGAGCCGGTCCTGGGGACCAAGGCGCCCGCCCTGACCCGTCCCTACCAGCGGGTCTCGCGCGAGCTCCCCCTGGAGCTGCCGGCGACCGGCGAGTCGTCGTCCTTCGCCGGCCCCGCCACCCGCGCCCAGACCCGCCGGATCAGCCCCGACGACAAGACGCCGATCCCCCCCAGCGCGGTGGAGGACAGCGCGATCGTGCGCTCGGGCTCGGGGTCGGGGGTGCGAGGCGACCGGGGCCGCGACGGCATGCGGGTGCTGGCCCAGATCACCCGCGTGCTGTCGAACGTCTCGGACGTACACGAGTTCCTCGACTACGTCCTGGCCCGGGTCCTCTCGGTGATCCCCGGAGAGCGCGGCGTGATCATGCGCCTCGACGCCGCCCGCCGGGGCCTGTACCCCGAGTGCGCCCGCAGCGCGCTGCCGCGCCGCAGCCACGCCGAGGCCCTCCGCCTGGGGGTCAGCCACACCGTGGCGCGCAAGGTGGTCCGCGAGCGCGTCTCGGTGCTGGTCAACGACGCGGTGATCGACCAGCGGTTCAAGCACGCCTCGTCGATCCAGGACCTGCAGGTCCGCTCGGTCCTGTGCGCGCCCCTGTGGCTGGGCGAGGAGGTGTCGGGGCTGATCTACCTCGATCACCTGCTGCACGCCTACGCCTTCACCGAGGCGGACCGGGACCTGCTGGTGGCGGCGGCCAACGTGGCGGCGCTGGGCCTCGAGCGGAGCCGCGGGGGTTGAGGAGGAGCCGCGAGGGGCTGTCGCTCGAGCGATGGCTCCTCGACGCTGTCGCTCCCCCGTTGTGTCCTGACACTGAAGTCAGCGATCTATCCCCCCTGCAGCTTCTCCAGCTCGGCCCGCAGGCGGGCGACCTCGTCGCGCAGGCGGATCGTCTCGGCCGCGTCGTCGCTGCGGCGGCCGGTGATCGCGGCGAACAGGGCGGGGTTGGCCGCCAGGCTGGTCCCGAGTTGATAGGCGATCACCTCGAGGTGCGCGAGGTCGGTCTCCATGAACTCGCGGCTGGAGACGGTGTCGTCGGCGTACAGCACGCCCAGGGGCTCGCCCCCCACCAGGAGGGGCACGCACATCACCGTGCACAGGCCCAGCCGGTCGATGCTCGAGGAGGTGAGCTTGTCGGCGCCGAAGGTGTCGAGCATGCACAGGGAGCGGCGCTCGGCGAGGGCCGTGCGGACCGTGCTGTGGCTGAACTCCTCGTCGGGCGCGTCGAGGGCCCGGCGCCCCTGCTGCCGGGCGGCGACCGGGCTCAAGGAGCCGTCGGGGCGCTGGACCACCAGCATGGCCCGGCGAGCGCGGGTCAGGTCGCACACGTGATCGAGGGTGCCGTCGAGGACCTCACGCGGGTCGCGCTTGGAGCGGAGCAGGTCGATGGTGTCGAAGATCGCCTTGAGGTTGCGCTGCGTGCGGGCGGAGTCGCCGTCGATCAGCCCCTCGTAGGGGGCGATCCGGTGGTCCGTCTGGTCGAGCTCGGGCGAGAACACCACGATCCGGTCGCGGCCGGCGGCCTTGGCCTGGTACAGGGCCTGGTCGGCGCGCTTGACCAGCAGCGCCGCCGAGTCGCCGTGCTGGGGGAAGGCGGCCACGCCGATCGAGGCCGTGACGGTCAGCTCCGCCTCGCCGATCGGCGCCCGCTTGATCGTGTGGGCCACCTTCTCGGCGGCCGTGCGGGCGCCCTCCACGTCGCTGCCCGGCAGGACCAGCAGGAACTCCTCGCCGCCCCACCGGGCCGAGTAGTCGTCGCGGCGCAGGGCGCGGCGGATCCGCTGGGCCACCCGCTTGAGGACCTCGTCCCCCACGTCGTGGCCGTAGGTGTCGTTGACCTGCTTGAAGTGGTCGAGGTCGAGGATGACCACCCCCAGGGCGTCGCGCGCCTCCTTCGCCTGGCGCAGCTCCTCCTCGAGCGCCTGGCGCAGGAAGCCGCGGTTGTGGAGACCGGTGAGGGGGTCGGTGTTGGCGATGTGGTGGAGGCGCGCGTTCTGCAGGGCGATCGCCGCCTGGGCAGCGACGGCCTCGAGCAGCTGCAGGTCCGCCTTGTCGAGGCGCCGGATGTCGGTGGTGCTGTCGAGGTAGATCGCGCCCAGGATCCGGTTGCGGCGCGAGCGCTTGCGGCGGTCGTCCTTGGGGCGGCGGGCGGTCACCCGCTGGGGAATGAACAGCGGGATGCACAGGGCGCTCTCCAGGCCCATGCTGACCACGCTGTCGCGGGTGGAGAAGCTGCTGGTGGGCGAGGTGAGGCCGGTGCGAAAGGTGATCCGCCGCTCCTTGAGCGCCTCCTCCACCAGGCTGCGCGAGAAGGTCCGCTCCGCCTCCTCCAGGTTCTCGTGGTCCATGTAGCGCCCGATCACCGGCTTGAGCCGAGCGCCGCCGTCGTCGTCGTCGTCGCCGAGCAGCAGCAGCCCCCGCTCGAAGCCGGTGAAGTCGAGGACCTCGTCCAGGATCGTGTCCATGAGGCGGGACAGGTCGGGCGCCGAGGCGATGTTCTGGGTGAGCATGCCCAGGCGGAGCAGGCGCTCCTTGAGGTAGGTCCGGTTCGACGAGCGGGTGTGGGGCCCCGTGCGCGGCTCGCGCCGGCTGCTGCGCCAGGTCGAGAGCTCGTCGGACGACTCGTCTTGCAGGATCGCGCTGGAGGGCTCGGTGCTGCTGGGGAGCCAGGCGGTGCCGCCGTCGACCGCGGCCAGCGCCTCCCGCGCCGGCACGTGGTCCTCCACGTAGACCGCCATGGAGTCACCCATGCGGAGCTGGTCGTCGAAGTCGAGGGCCATGGCCGAGATCTGGCGGCCGTTGAGGAAGGTGCCGTTCTTGCTGCCGAGGTCGATGATCCGGTAGCCGCCCTGGGACAGCGGCTCGATCTGACAGTGGCGGCGGGAGACCTCCAGCCCGTCCAGCTGGACGTCGTTCTCGGGCTCGCGGCCGAGGGTGATCGGCTGGTCGCCGAGGTGCACCTCGCGCGGCTCCACTCCCGGACGGGGGACGATCACCAACTTCGCCATCGGCCGCTCGCGCCCTCCTCGCGGGCCCGGCTGGATCTTATCCGCTCCGGGGCCTGGTGTCGGGAACAACCGGGACCTCTTGGAGCGCCTGGCGGGAGCGCGATCCGGCCTAGTCCTGGCGGGCGCCGTGAGGGCTCGCCGTCGCGCGACGGCCTCGGGCGCGAGGCCCGCCCACGAACCACACTGGTTTGGGAGGGGGCCCTCCCCTATCTTCCCCCCCGTGCGGATGCCAGGTGGGGGCAGAGGTGGAGGCGCGCGCCGCCGAGGGGTCCGGGGGGCCGCCGCGGGAGCGCTGGTGGTCCTGCTCACCGGCTGCACTCTGACCCCCGCCCGCGGCCCGATCGCCGACTTCTTCTTCAAGGACTACGAGCTGCCCCCCTACGACGCGGACCAGGCCAGCTTCCACCGCCAGCGCCGCATGGTCGAGCCGGACGCCGCCTCGGGGGCCATGGGCGGCGTCATGGGCGCCGTCGCCGGCGGCCGCTCGCGGGCGTGGCGCATGTCGGCGGGAGGGGCCCTGGGAGGGCTGAGCGGCGCGGGGGTGGGCCAGGCCTACGCCTACGCCCAGGCCAAGGAGCCCCTCCCCGAGACCTACGACATGCTGACCCTGGCGCTGCCGATCATCGCCACCGACCCCAACCAGGGCCCGACCTTCGGCGTCCTGCCCGTCGGTGTGGTCAAGGAGTCCGACCGGATCACCAACATCTTCGCCCCCGACGTCACCTACAACGAGATCACCGGGCTGGGCGGCATCTTCCGCATGCGCCGCTTCTTCTCCCGCGACGCCTTCCTGCTGCTCGACGCCGGCACCTCCACCGAGGGGAACCACGACTACGAGCTGGTCTACTCGCAGCGGCGGGTGGGCCCTAACCGGTTCCTGTACTACGTGGGCCGCTTCGCCTACCGGGTCACCCTCGCCAACCGCTTCTACGGGATCGGCAACGACACCGAGGAGGACGACGAGACCTCGTTCGTGCTCTACCAGACGACCGCCGAGGCGGTGCTCGGGATCGAGCTCCCCCTCGACTTCGACCTCGAGCTCAAGGAGCGGATCTCCTCCTACAAGGTGGGGGGCAGCGCGATCGACGACATCGCCAGCACCAAGGCGGTGTTCCCCGGCGTCCGCGGGGTGGACGAGGGCCGGCAGACGATCCTCACCCACCAGATCCGGCTGACCTACGACGTCCGCGACTCGCGGACCGCCCCGCAGGACGGGGTGTTCGCCGAGTTCCTGTACGAGGTGGCCGACTCGACCCTCGGCAGCGACGTCGCGTTCCAGCGGTTCGCCCTGACCGTGGTCAGCCTCTTCCCCAAGCTCGGCGGCCGCCTGGTCACCGCCGTCCGCCTGGGCGCGGTGTTCATGATCGGCGACAAGATCCCCTTCTACGAGCTGGCGGTGATCGGCGGGAAGGAGAGCGTGCGCGGCTACGGGTTCGGGCGCTTCCGCGGCAAGAACGCCTATATCGCCAACCTCGAGGAGCGGTGGAACCTGCCCCCGATCACCATCGCCGGCAACGTGCTGGTGCTGCAGCTGGCCGCCTTCATCGACGCGGGCCGGGTGTACGACGAGGACGAGCGGTTCACCCTGGCGGACACCCACCTGGCGGCCGGCGGGGCGGTGCGCATGATCGTGCCCAACTCGGAGCTGGTGGCCTCGATCGACGTCGGCTTCTCCGACGAGGGCTCGGCGGTGTTCGTGGGGCTGGACTACCCCTTCTAGCGGTTGGCTAGCGGACCTCGAGCTTCCAGGTGGCGAAGGCCTTGGCGACCAGCTCGCCCGCGGCGTCGCGCAGCTCGCCCTGGACCTCGAGGTCGTAGGTCCCGGGCTCGGTGGGCACGTCGACGTCGCAGATGGCGGTGATCGTGCCGCGGGCCTTCTTGTAGTAGTCCATGCGCAGCGAGGTGACGATCCCCCGACCGCGCCCGTCCACCGCGTGCATGACCGCCAGGCCGGTGGCGACCTCGCCGAGGTTGATCAGCGCCACCGCGTGGAGCGAGTTGAGGTGGTTGCGGACCCTGGGGCGGTCCTTGAGCACGACCCGCGAGTGGCCGTCGCTCAGCTCCTCCACCACGGCGCCGATCGTGCCGGTGTAGGGGGCCATTCGCCCGACGAAGCGAGAGAACACGCGCTCACCGAAGGGCAGCGCCTGCGCGCGGGCCCAGACCGAGGAGATGGTGGGGCGGCGAAACGGCAGCTTCATCGGGAGCCCTCCAGGGGGCGCATTGTAATTCAGGCCCAGTCGCGCGGCTCGCCGCGCAGCAGCGCGAGCAACGCCGCCTCGGGGCTGCCGGTCGGGGGCTCGGCGGCGTAGTCCCACCGGACGCGCGGCGGGAGCGACACCAGGATGCTCTCGGTGCGCCCGCCCGTCTGGATGCCGAACCGGGTGCCGCGGTCGTGGAGCAGGTTGAACTCGACGTACCGACCGCGCCGCTGCAGGTGCCACCGCTCCTGCTCGGGGGTGACGGGGGCGTCCTTGCGCCGCTCGACCAGCGGGACGTAGGCCGGCAGCAGGTGGCGGCCGAGGTCCTCCTGGAAGGCGAGCGCCCCCTCGACATCGTCCTGCAGGTGATCGAAGAAGATCCCGCCCACGCCGCGGGCCTCCCCCCGGTGAGGGAGCTGGAAGTAGCGGTCGCACCACGCCTTCCAGGCGGCGTACTCGGCGATCGGGTGGCGCTCGCACACCTCCCGCACCACCCGGTGGAAGTGTCGCGCGTCCTCCTCGTACAGGTAGTAGGGCGTCAGGTCGCAGCCGCCCCCGCACCAGGCGGCGACGAGGCCGCCGTCCGCCCCGGTCGCCTCGAAGTAGCGCACGTTGGCGTGCATGGTCGGGGCGTGCGGGTTGCGCGGGTGGAAGATCATGGAGATCCCGGTGGCGAAGAACTGGCTCGCCTCCACCTGCAGGTGCTCGCGGAGCTGCGGCGGCGCCTCGCCCCACACCGCCGACACGTTGACGGCGCCCTTCTCCAGCACCGCGCCGTCAGCGATCACCCGGGTCAGCCCGCCGCCCCCTGCCGCGCGCTCCCACCGGTCGGCGCCGAACCGGGCCTGCCCGTCCAGGGCCTCCAGCCCGGCGCACAGCTCGTCCTGCAGCGTCCGGTACAGGGCCTCGGCCCGCTCGCGCACGCTCACCGCCCCGCCTCCTGGCGCCGCTCGATTTCCCCCGCGCCTGCCCTCGATCCGGGGAGCCTCGCCATGCTGCACCTCCGCCCGTGCGGCCCGGGCACGGTAGCGGCCCCGCTCCGGCGCGACAACTGCGCGCGTTGCAGGAGACGCTGGCGCGAGCGAGCCGGGCACGTCCGGTGCTATAGCCAGGGTATGACCGACCTCCAGCTGCGACGACGTGAGCGTGCCGCCGCTGCGGGCGGCGCCGCCGAGGAGCGGGCGGCCTTGTTGGCGGCGCGCCTGCGGCAGGGCGGCGTCAGCCTGGAGCGTCTGCGGCTGGCCGCCTACGCCGACGACCCGGCGGCGCGCGCGGTGGCCGGCGCCCCGCCCGCGCCCGCCGACCTCGAGGCGTGGGTGCGCGGCCTCACGGCGTACGGCGACGAGGCCTGCGCCCGCGCGGCCGTGGCCCTGGCGGACCTCGCCCTCCCGGTGTGGGAGGGGTGGGAGCCCGGCGTGTTCGCCCCCGGCTCTCACCTGCGGTGGGCTCGGGACGCAGCGCAGGCGCTGCTGCTGGTCCGCAGCGAGGAGTCGTGGCGGGTCGCCGACGGCGCCCTGCTCGCCGCCGAGGAGGCGCTGGAGCGGACCCGCTACCACCTGGCGGCGATCGAGCTCGATCACTCCGGCGCCGTCCGGCCCTCCGCCTGGAAGGCGGTGGACGCCGGCTGGGCGGTGATCTGCGCCGCCCGCGCCGCGCTCGAGCACCTGCGCGGGCCCGAGGGACGCCCCGACGACGCCCCCTGCCGCGACCTGGTGTGGGCGGTGATCGAGC
>JAWLGW010000208.1:3014-8459 GCA_041690735.1 Planctomycetota bacterium | reverse complement strand
ATCAGCGCCGGGACGAAATCGCGTGTCAATGACATCAAGGTCCCCGATCCGCTTGGGCGTGAAGCGTTTAGGCGAGTCTGGCCCATGACATCGAGCCGTGTCAATGACATCAACCCTGTGCCGTCCCGGATCCATGCAGGCTGGGGGGCGTGACCGATCCCGGCGACCCGACCGAGCCCCTCCGCGACGCGACCAAGCGCGACATCGCGGTCGTCTTCGGCGTCAAGCCCCGCACGGTGAACCGGTGGATGAAGCGGGGGTGTCCGTACACCCGCGACGACCGCGGGCGCTTGCTCTTCAACCTCGACGAAGTCCGGCGCTGGCGCGAGGAGTCCCCCGACGAGGACGGGGAGGACGAGCCCCACGTCGCGCCCGTGTCCTCCCGCGCCACCCTCGCCAAGGTCGACCTGGTGCGGAGGGTCACCCAGGCCAAGCGGAGCGAGCTGGAGCTGGAGGCCGAGCAAGCGCTCAAGGGCCTGGGGCTCGACACCAAGATCCTCGCGGCCAAGACCTACGAGGACTACGTGGTCATCGACCTGGAGATCGGGGCCCTCCTCGCGCGCGGAGCCCTCAACCCCGCCCGCGCCAGGGCCATTCAGGCCGTCATCGCCGACGCCCGGCAGAACACCAAGGCACACCTCGACACCGAAGGCGACGCCGAGCCCGAACGCCTGATCCTGCTCACCAAGGAGGGCGGCGCGCTCGCCCGCGCCTTCGAGGGGATCATCTCGGACGAGCGCCGCGAGGCGATCCTGGAGCACGTCTTCGCCGAGGCCGAGGCCGACCTCGAGGAGTTCCCCAACGTGGACCTGACCCGGGCAGCCCAGGAGGACTCGGTAACTGCCGAGCCTGAGGTGCCGGGGTCAGATCCGGATGAGAATTGAGAGCGTACGGGCCCGACGCCGGGCGCCTACCAGAACTGGCCCCGCCGCCGTTTCTGCCGCTCGGACTCGGCGCTGGCCTGGAGGTGGCGGATCACGTCCAGCAGGGCCCGAGCCCCCCCATGGCTCAGCTCCCCAACGTCCCGCTGGAGGTGGGGTGAGCGCCCCCCGGGCAGGCTGTGAAGCTCTGCCCGGAGGGCCCGCAGGACGTCGGGGTGCGGCTTGCTCTGGTCGGCCGCCACGGCTACGCGTGGTCCCTGAGCATGCGCCACTTGCCGTCGCCGTCCTGGAAGCGCCAGGCCTGGAAGCCGTCGATGCGGTAGTTCACCAGGTCCCCAGCCAGCTCGTTGGCGGCTGCGTGCGGGCTGTCGTAGGACTTGCTCTTCACGGACATCGAGCCGTCGGGCCGCACGACGCCCCTCACCTCCAGGCCCTTGATCTTCAGGCGGACCGTGAGGTTCTTCTTCAGCTTGAGCTGGCGCTTGGCGCGGGCCGAGTCACCCGCCTTCTTCTTCACCGTTCCCTTCCCCCGCTTGGTCTTCCTCGACTTCTCGGCCTCGACCTCCGCCTGTTCGAGGGCGGCCGCTTCTTCGGCGGTCGGGATCTCGGCGGCCTTCTTGCAGCGCGTGCACGTCACCGCATCCGCCTTCACCTCGATCGGCGTGGCCAGCAGCTCCAGCGGCTTCACGCCCTCCCGCTTCTCGTCCGCCCAACACACCGGCCAGCCGCCCATCTCGCTCAGGTGGACCCGCTTCCGCTCGTGCGCGCGGACCGCCATCTCCGCCACGAGCGCCTCGATCTCGTCCCGCTTCAGGGCCTCGATCTCGCTCGCCTTGAGCGCCTGCTGCTCGGGCGTGCCGTGCTTGGCCGCGAGCTTCGCGGCCAGCTTGGCCAGGTCCCTCTTGGTCTTGAGCGCTTCGAGCACCGCGCGCTGGGTCCCCACCAGGCCAGTCGTCCGGGCCTTGGCGTTGGTCTTGGTCTTCTTCTTGGTCTTCTTCTTGGCCATGTCGTCCTCCACGTCGGGTTAGGGCTCCGCTCCCCGGAGCGGCGAGAACTCTATGAGGTTCGTGCCCTGTTCGGCAACGCGGAAGCTGCCGGAGAACGCGTGACCCAGGCGGGGTGCCATCCCGGGTCCTCGAACCCTGCGCGGTGTGAACCGGCTCGTCACCTCGCTCTTCTTCGCCTGCATCGCAGTCCCCGCATGGGGCCAGGGCTCGCCCTCGCGGGTCGGCTTGACCTGGGAGAACGACCTCTTCGCGGGCCGCGACGGCCACTACACCAACGGAGCTGCCGTCACCCTCTCGGGGCGACTGGACCCGGACCTGCTCCCGGCGGCCTTCCACGCTGATCGGAGCGAGTGGGAGGTCACGCTCGGGCAGCAGATCTACACCCCCGAGGACACGTCCACCCACCGCCTCGCCCACGACGACCGCCCGTACGCCGGCTACGGCTACGCCGGCCTGTCGGCCATCCGCTGGGACCGACGACGCCATCTCCAGGACCGGATCACGCTCACGCTCGGCATGGTGGGCCCGACCTCCGGCGCCGAGGAGGCCCACGACCTGGCCCACGATTTCACTGGCTCCAGCCCCGCCCAGGGCTGGGCGCAGCAGCTACGGAACGAGCCTGCGCTCGGTCTTCGCTACGGGTTCTCTGCCCGCCTGCTCCGGGCGCGCCCCTTCGGGATCGACGCGGACCTGGCCGCGGACTTCGACGTCGCCCTCAGCAACGTCGCCACCTATGCCAGCGCTGGCGGCACGCTGCGCGTCGGCCTCAACGTGCCGGACGAGTATTCCGACGTTGCGCCCGCCCGGGCTCGCCTCTACCTGACGGCGGCAGCCCGGTTGCGCGCGGTCGCCTACGACGTCTTCCTCGACGGGAACCTGCTGCGCTCGGGTGGGCACCGCGTCCGCAAGCACCCGTTGGTCGCCGAGCTCGAGATCGGGCTCACCCTCGCGGTGTCGGACCGCGTGTCGCTCAGGTACGTCCACACCTACCGGAGTCCCCAGTTCCACGGGCAGTGCCGGGGCGATCAGTTCGGATCCCTCAGCCTCGTCGTCTCCTGGTAGGTCACGTCCCGGGTCTCCGCATCGTGCAGGACATGAGCGACGCGCCCCTGCATCACATCGCCGAGCAGCTCCAGCCCTTGGCATTCCGGGTCTCCGACCTGACCCCCGACCCCGCCAACGCCCGGCGGCACCCCACCCGCAACCTGGAGGCGATCAAGGCAAGCCTCCGCATCTACGGGCAGCGCAAGCCGCTGGTCGTCCGCCGCGAGGGCCTCGTGGTCGAGGCCGGCAACGGGACGCTCGAGGCGGCCAAGGCCCTCGGCTGGACGCACGTGGCCGCCGTGCTGGTAGACGACGACCCCATCACCGCCACGGGCTACGCCATCGCCGACAACCGCACGGCCGAGCTGGCGGTCTGGGACGAGGAGGCGCTGGCCCGCCTCCTCTCCGACCTCCAGGCGGAGGAGCTCGACCTCGACACCCTCGGCTGGAGCGACGACGAGCTGAACCGGCTCCTCGGCTCGGTGCCCGCCTTCGAGCCGACCTCTTCCGAAGACCAACACGACCTCGACAAGCTCGCCCCCAAGCCATGCCCTCACTGCGGCAAGGACACCCGTGTCCCGCCTGCGCGTTGACTGGTGCTCCACGAGCGCGGCGCACTTCGCGGTGTTCCGCTGGCACTACAGCCAGAGCATGCCGATCCAGGTCAAGACGGTTCGCCTGGGCGTGTGGTGGGACGGCCAGTTCAAGGGCGCTCTGATCTTCTCGCGGCCGTGCCGCAACCAGCACCTCATGTTCGACCTTCGACCCGAGGAGGTCTGCGAGCTGGCCCGGGTGGCCCTGGGGCGCCACGACGGCTTCCACGTCACGGAGGTCGTCGCCCAGGCACTCAAGATGCTGCGGAAGCGCTGCCCGAAGCTGCGCCTCGTCGTCAGCTTCGCCGACCCGGCCGAGGGTCACCTCGGTCGGATCTACCAGGCCGGGAACTGGATCTACACGGGGACGAGTGCTCCAGCGCGGATGCTCATCCACCAGGGCAAGAAGCTCCACAGGCGCTACTACACGGGTCGCAACTTCGGGAACCCCAAGGCCACGCCGCCGCCGGGCTCGGTGTGGGTGCCCGTCCCCGGCAAGCACCGCTACGTCATGCCCCTCGACCGGCGCATGCGCAAGCAGGTGCTGAAGCTTGCCAAGCCCTACCCCCAACCCGCGGACGCCCTGACAGAGGGAGCCGGGCACCAACCCGGTGAGGCGGTGCGACCCCGTCCGTCCGCTTCCGAGGTCACCTCGTGAACCCGCGCCAGTGGGGACGAGGAGACGCCCGCCGCCTGGCGACCCGTGACTACCCGCCCGCGGTCCTGGCGCTCGTGGACGAGCGCCAGGGCGGTCGGCTCTGCGTCTCGTGCCGCGAGCTCGGCGTCGTGACGCCCGCCGACGAGCCGCTCCAGATCGACCACATCCAGCCCCTGAGCGCCGGCGGCGACAATCACCACCTCAACCTCCGCTGGCTCTGCCGCGCACACAATCTCGGCCGCGGCGCCCGCCAGGAGGAGACGCCTCGCACACCCAAGTGGGCCCGCGCGCGAGGCGCGGAGCCCGCGGGCCTCCTCGTGCTCCTGCGCGGGATCCCCGGGGCGGGCAAGTCGACCTACGCCGCCAAGTTCCCCGGCGCCTTGGTCCTCGACACCGACCGCTTCTTCCGCCGGCCCGACGGCTCCTACCGCTTCGACGCCGCCCGGTTGAGCGAGGCCCACGAGGCCTGCCTGCGCCAGTTCCACGCCGCCATCGCCCAGGGCCGGACCCCGATCGTCGTGGACAAGTGCAACCTCACCTGGAGGGCGATCGAGCCCTACGCCGTCGCTGCCCGCAAGGCGAAGTACGAGATCCGCGTCATCACGCTCCTCGCGGACCCCCTCGCCTGCTGGAGGCGCAACACGCACAGGGTCCCGCAGGAGAAGGTGCTCGAGCTGGCGCGGATCCTGAACGAGGTCCGCTTGCCCGCCTGGCTCCCCAGCAAGACGGTCCGCACCGACCCCCAGGACGACGGCCCCGCGGTCGCGAACTCGCGCACGCACCCCTTCCGCCACTGGCCGACACGGGGGGGCCTGTGACAGAGGCCGCCGTGGGACGCGAGGTGGACGGCCTGGGGCTCGACCGCGCCTATCAGCCCTGGTTCATGCAGCGGCGGTTCCATCGCAGCCAGGCCGCGATCCGGTGCATCGTCGCAGGCCGGCAGTCGGGCAAGACCCACGCCGCCGCCGAGGAGGTCGTGGGGATCGTGCTCTCCCGGCCGAACACCGAGAGCTGCCTCCTCATGCCGACTTACAAGTCGACCAAGGCGGCGCTCCGCCACCTCCGCCGGGCCGTGGCCCCGCTCGGGCGCCGCGTGCGCTGGAAGGAGGTCGACAAGTGCTTCGTGTTCTCCAACCGCGCCGTCCTCTACGTGCGCACCGGCGAGGACAAGGACGGCGTCCCGACCCGCGGGCTCACCCTCGACGGTGTGCTGTGGGTTGACGAGGCGGCCTACGTCGGGCGCTCCGCGTGGGAGGCGGCGC
>JAWLGW010000208.1:0-3004 GCA_041690735.1 Planctomycetota bacterium | reverse complement strand
AGGTCGCCGTTGAGGACCCCCGAGTGATCGTGACCGGCACCCCCTGCGGGCGGAACTGGCTGTGGGAGGAGTGGCACGCCGGCCAGCCTGGCCCTGACCGGAACCCGCTCAACGAGTCCTTCCGGTTCCGCTCGCTCGACTCGCCCTTCTGCAACCCCGAGTTCGTCGCGGACATGAAGAAGAAGCTCGGGGTCAAGAAGGCCATGCAGGAGCTCAACGCGGAGGTCCTCGGCGACGCCGGCGCCGCCTTCTCGCACGAGGACATCCAGGCTCTGTTCACCGACACCCTCCTGGTGCGCGGCGAGCAGCGCTCGCTCGGCGTCGACCTGGCCAAGGAGCAGGACTTCACCGTCTGCACCCTCATGAACGAGTTCGGGGAGACCTGGGTCCTGGGGAGGTGGCAGCACACCTCGTGGCCCGAGAGCCAGCGCCGCGTCGAGGACTTCGCTCGCGGGCACGACGCCCTGGTCGTCCTCGACATCGGCCACGGCGGTGGCTACGGCGGCGTCATGTCCGACTACCTGGAGCGCTCCCTGGGACGAGGGCGGATCCTCGGCGTCCGGACCGGCAACCTCGGGGTCAAGGCGCAGCTCTGCGAGGCCCTCATCGCCGACGTCGAGAACCGCCGGCTGCGCATCGAGCGGGGCGACTTCACGCCCCACCTGCGCCATGAGCTGACGTTCTTCGAGTCGCACCGCGAGGTCGTGGGCGGGGCCGCGCGCATGCGCTACCACGGCCCGCAGGGCGACGGCGAGGACGACCATGACGACTGTGTCCTCTCGCTCGCCCTCGCGAACTGGGGCCGCCTCCACGGCTGGGAGGGCCCCCAGGACGAGGTCGAGGACCTCTCGGAGTACGTCAAGGCGACCGACGTCCTCAAGCGCAGGACGGGCTGGCTGAACCAGCCCGCAGGCGGCGCCTACTACTTCCCCTCGGGGCCAGGCTATGGCTCCTAAGCCGGAGGACCGAGAGCCGGACCTGGCGCCCTTCGTGCGCGCCAGCGAGGGGAACAAGGACCTGACCCGCCAGTTCTCCTCCGCGCTGGAGCACTGGGTCCACGACCAGATCCGCCAGGCCACCAACCCCGACGCCGTCCCCCTCCGGGCGCTGCAGTCCATGGGCTCCCACCCGGTCGTCTACCTCGCCGAGCAGACGATCACCGGCCTGATCCGGCGCCCGAACCTGTACTTCGTGAGTCACCCCGACAAGCGCGTCGTGAAGGAGACGGAGGAGTGGCTCTGGCCTCTCCTGCCGGGGATCCTGAGCGTCGCCGCGCGGTCGTTCGCCTACGGCTCCGTCCCGGTAATCTTCAACTGGGGCACGGAGGACCTGCGCGTCCAGGTGCCGCGGGACACCGAGCCCGGGATCCGCAACCGGACGCTCAAGGGGCACGTCCACTACACCTCCGCCCACGAAGTCTGGCCGGGCGCGGTCGAGGTCGACGTCGAGAACGACGTCCTCCAAGCGGTCCGCTTCGAGGGCCGCCGCTACCGCGCCGACCGCGCCCACGTCTTCCGCTGGGACCCCGAGTTCGGCTCGTGGGCCGGGCAGGGCGCCCGGCGCCGGGCCTGGCGCGATTACTGCAAGAGCCTGATCGTCAGCCTGCTCCAGAGCCGCTACCTGGAGCGGAGCGTGGACTCGCCTCGGATCGCATGGGCGCCGCCCGGGACGCAGACCGTCGACGGGGAGGAGGTCCCCAACATCCGCCACGTCAACCAGCTCCTCATGGCCCTCCGCGGCTCGGGGGCAGTGACATTCCCCAGCACCCGTGACGCGAGCGGGAACAAGCGCTATGAGCTCGACGTCCTCGACCTCCCCGACCGCAAGGACGTCTGGCACCAGGCCCTCAACCGCTACGACGGCGGGATCCTGAAGGCCTACCTCGTACCGCCCAGCCTGGCCGGGATCGAGGACCTCGCCGCGGCCGGCGCCCGGATCCTCGACGGCATGCTGCGCGAGTTCATCCAGGACCTGGCCACCTTCGCCGCCACGAACCTGACCGAGCTCGTCGGGATCGTGCACGCAATGAACCACGACCCCGCCAAGGTGCCAGCGCCCGACATCCTGGCGTACGAGGTCCCGGCCGCGGTCCGCAAGCTCTACCTGGAGGTGCTGCGTCTGATTGGGGCCGCAGGTCGGGAGGAGGCCCCGGCCGACTGGGTGGACGTCCCCGCCCTGCTTGACCAGCTCGGAGTCCCCCTGCGCACGACCCCCGTCGAGCGTCGGGACAGTCCGGGCGCTCCGCCAGGACGCCCGCCCGACCTCGCCAGTGGGCGCGAGGAGAGGCGTGAGGACACACGGACAGATGAGGAGGGTCAGGACCAAGAGGAAGGCCGAAGGCCGTCACCGGCTTGAGGAGACGGGGAACCCTGGATGGGAGTGACCGCCTGCCCCTACGGACACGGGACGAGCGGTGACTCTTGCTCAGGCTGGAGAACTGGGGGGTTTAGAACGACCCCCGCCCTGTCGGACCTCGTGAGTAGGCTGCTGACCATCCGAGGTGAAGCAGATGGAACAGGTCGAAACGCTCTCCGCCCAGGCTCAGGACTTTCTCATCATCACCGAAGCGGTCCGTCGCGCGCTTGCTGGTGGGCCTCGGTCCACGAAGAACGTGGTGACTGAGGTTTCGGAGGACGTCGGGAAGAGTGAGGCTATCGTCCTCAGCGCAGTCCACGACCTCATCTCGCGAGGTACGCTCCTCCTCACGGAGTCCTGGCAGATCCGGCTGACTGATTAGCCGAACCAGTGGCAATCAGCCGAACTGACCGCCGATCCGACGACCACTACGCGGATGCCGGTGCGGAGGCGGGGAGCCATCGGACCCGCCTTGTGTCGTGACCCGCAGTCGCTGAGAATCGCAGCCCACCCGTAGCGGGACCGGCCGCCAATAGCCCTTACGGGGCGATTGGCGGCCGTTCTGCGTACAAGAAGACGGCCCCGCGCTGCTTAGCCGGCTCGCGGGGCCGTCGAGGAGTACGTGGTCCACGTACCTGCGGTGGAGTGT
>JAWLGW010000207.1:0-8481 GCA_041690735.1 Planctomycetota bacterium | reverse complement strand
GAGGTGGGCGGAGGGACGGCGCGCGGACCGTCGGACGGTCCGCCTCTCCCAAGGAGGAGCAGCGCGCGCCACCTCGCGCGGGATCGCGGAGGGAGTCGCAAAATGGCGGGCAGATCGGAGCGGGTGCGGCCTCGTGACGAGGCGGGGCTGTTGGACCATCCCCGAGCAAGCACTCGCGTGAGGTGGGGCGGAGGGGCGGCGCGCGCGGGTCTTCGGAGACAGCGTCTCCTCTCTCAAGGCGGAGCAGCGCGCGCCGTCCCGGAGCCTCTTGGGGGGGACCGCGGGGGGGGGCGGAGCCCCCCCGCGAACCACACTGTCCGCCGTCGTGCTTCCCGCCTGGCTGCCGCTGCCTCGCGCCGGTCGCCCCGGCAGGCCACATGAAATTACCGACCGGTTGCACGGGACGCCCTTGCGAGCGCTCCCTCCGGCGCCCACCATCGGGGCCGCGATCCGGGGGCGCCGCCTCATGGCCATGGACGAACGCCAGCTCACCGCCTGGCTGATTACGCACGGGGTCCTCGACCCCGGGCAGGGGAAGGGGACGCTCGAGGAGCAGCTCCGCCTCGAGCGCGAGGGGGACAAGCTGGACGTGCTCGAGGTCGCCCGGCGCCTGGGCCACCTGACCGACGTCCAGCTGCTCGAGGTCCTCGAGCAGACCGGCTACACGCCGGCCGCGCGGGTGGCGGCGCCGCGCGAGCGGGTGTCGCTGCAGGCGCCGGCGCCGGGCGCGGCGAAGCCGGGCGGGGTGCCGGCGGTGCCGCGCGACCTGGTCCCGCCCCACCTGCGCGGCGCCGCGGCGCCCGCGGGCCCGCCCTCCGACGAGTCCCAGCTGGCGCCGGTGGAGCTCGGCGAGGGCCTCTCGGACGAGGGGCCGATCGAGCCGGACGAGGCGGACGAGGCCGAGGTCACTGCCTCGGGTAAGCGCCGCCTGGGCAAGACCTCCTCGGGCGCGCGGCGGCGGCTCGGCACCTCGTCCGCCTCCTACGCGGCCGCTCGCCGCAAGGGCGACGGCGGCGTGGGGCTGCTGATCGGCGGCGGCGGCGCCCTGCTGGGGCTCCTGGCGATCGCCCTCTTCTTGCCGGGCGGCGGCGGCCCTGGCCCCGTCGACACCGGCTCCAACCCGGGCGCCGTCAGCGTGGGGCCTTCGCCGAGCGAGGTGCAGGCGCTGCTGCAGGAGCTGCAGGACGACGTGGTCGCCCTGCAGGAGCGAGGCGGCCGGCTCTCCCGCGGCGAGCGGACCCGGATCGTGGGGTTGATCGCGCGGCTCGAGCGCGAGCGCCTGGTCGTGTCGCAGACCCAGGCCCTGGCCCGGATCAAGGACCGGCTGCGCAGCCTGACCGGCGAGGGGAAGACGGGCGCCGGCGCCGAGGCGGGGGGCGGGGAGAGCCGGAGCAAGGCCACCCCCGAGCAGATCGAGGCGGCCTGGCAGCGCCTCGGCGACGGGCTGGAGCGGGTGATCTGGCTGTGCTTGCAGCAGCCGCGCTCCCCCTTCCAGCTGGCGGCCGAGGCGGCGCGCGGCAAGGACCTGCGCCGGCAGATCGCCGCCGCGATCAAGGAGCACGCCGCGCAGGGGCCCGAGGGGATCGTCTCCCTGGCGGGGGACGTGGAGCTCCACCCGATCCTGGGGGTCGGCGGCTACGACGCCCTGCTGCGCGAGATCGACCGCTTCCCCGAGGACGTGCGCGAGACCGAGCGGGGCAAGCGCATCACCGCCTACCGGGCGCGGTTCGAGGACCTGCGCGCCCGGGCGTCGGCCTACACCCGGGGGCTGCTCGTGGTGGAGGAGGCGGCCGACCGGGGCGACATGGACGCGGCCCGCCTGGCCTTCTCGGGCGGCAGCTACGCCGACGACCCCTGGTTCCGGGCGGTGCGCGAGGTGCTCGCCCGGCCCGACGTGGCGCAGGCCTTCGCGCGCCGCGCGGCTGCGGTGGCCGAGGGGCGCCCCGCGGCGAGCGGCGCGCCCACCCCCACCGGGACCACCGGGCGGGTCACCGCCTGGGGGCAGGACTGGCGCGAGCGCTTCCAGGCGCTGGGGCGGGAGCACCGGCGGGCCAAGGACGCCGAGCGGGCCGAGCTGGAGGCCCGGCTGAAGGGCGTGGTCGAGGAGACCCTCGCCCTGTCCCGCGAGTCGTTCGAGGGCTGCGCCGAGGTGGTCGCCTTCTACGACGAGCGGGACCCGCGGCGGGTGATCGACGCCGCCCCCTCGGTGCAGCCCCTGATCAAGGAGATCCACGCCCTGTACTTCGACGCCGCCTTCGCGGCGGCCACCGGGCCGGGGACGCTGCGCGAGCTGGACGCCTGGTGCGCCGGCTACCGCTACGACGCCTGGCGGGCGCGGCTCAAGCCTTACCTGCGGCTGGTCGCGGCGGCGGGCTCGCCGCAGGCCCGCGCTCGCGAGCGGGCGCGCGAGGGGCGCGGGCAGGCCCGGGCCGCGGTGGCGGCGTTCTCGGACCAGCGCTTGTCGAGCGTGGCCGAGGGCCTGGGGGAGGTCCTGTCGTGGATGCGCAAGCGCGGCTACGCCCCCGCGGCGGCCAAGCAGGAGCTCGACGACCTGATCGCCCGCGCGATCGAGCGCGCCGGCGACCCGGTGACCGGGGCCCGCCTGCGCGAGGAGCTGGGGGCGATCGAGCACGACGCCGAGCAGGCGGACGAGGGCTCCGGGCTGGCCAAGGCCTTCCACCAGCAGGTCAAGGGAGTGGTCGACGAGGCGGTCGACCGCTCCCTCAAGGCGGTCGAGAAGTGCATCGCCGCGGGGGAGCCGGGGCTGGCCTTCGACCTGTTCACCTACGTGCTGCTGCTCGACCCCGAGAACGACCGGGCCCACAAGGGGCTCGGCCACGTCAAGGTGGACGGCACCTGGCTGCGGCGGTTCGAGGCGGAGCGGCTGCGGGCCGGCTACGCCTGGGACAGCGAGCTGGGCTGGATCTCGGTCGCGGACCGGGCCCGCTACGCCAAGGGCGAGTACTTCGACCTGCAGACCAAGCAGTGGACCACGGTCGCCGAGGCGAACCGGCGCCACGCCGAGCTCGCCTCCTGCTGGGAGGTCCGCACCGAGCACTTCCTGCTCAAGTCGACCGCCGACCTGCCGGAGACGACCCGGGTGGCCGAGCGGCTGGAGGCCTTCTACCTGCAGCTGTTCCGCCAGTACGACGTGTTCTTCGGCGGCAAGGGCGCCGCGCTGATCTTCGGCGTCGCGCCCAGCCAGTCGCAGCCCCTGGTGGTGAACTACTACCGCACCCGCGATCAGTTCAAGCAGCACGCCAACCCGCCCACCGAGTGGGCGGCGGGCTTCTACTCCGGCGGACAGCACGCCTCCTTCTTCTACAGCTCCCGCGACTGGACCACGCTGCAGCACGAGATCGTGCACCAGATCCTGGGCGAGTCCTCGCCCGGCCACGCGGTGTCGTGGCTGGCCGAGGGGGCGGCGGTCTACCTGGAGGACGCCTTCTTCCGCGACGGGGTGCTCACCCTGGGCGGGCTGAGCGACCACAGCCGGGTGGTGGCCTATCAGAACAACCTGCGCGGGGGCGGACAGGAGCACTCGCTCACGGACATGCTGAGGTTCCGCACCGGCCAGGACTGGGACTCGGGGGACATCAGCAAGAACTACCGGGGCGCCGGGGCGGTGGTCTACTTCCTGTGCACCTTCGACGGCGGCCGCTACCGCAGCGACTTCGTGGAGTACCTGCGGGCGGCCTACCAGGGGCAGGACCCCAAGCTGGAGGACTACTTCGGGCTCCCGGCCGAGGTCCTGAACGCCCTCATGCGCCGCTTCTACGACCCCCAGGCCAAGGTCGAGCTCCCCGGCGGCGGCTCTGCCTCGGCGGCGGACCTCGCGGCGGCGCAGCAGGCCATGGTCGACACCTGCGGGGCCCGCGACCCCGACCTCGACCAGCTGACCGAGGCCTACGCCCTGCTGCGCAAGGCGCTGCCGGGCGCGGCCCAGAAGGAGGCCGACAAGGCGCGCGATCGGGCCGGCAAGGCCCTGGCCAGCCTGCGCAAGAAGGCCGCCTCGCGGGTGGAGAAGGCGATCAAGAAGAGCGTCGACGCCGCCAGCTACCGGGCGCGGTGGGAGCGCCTCGAGCAGCTGCGGACGGCGGCCCTGGCCGTGATCAACGACCCCGGCGTCTACCCCGACGAGAACCACGGGGCGGTCGGTCAGCCCACGGTGGACGCCAAGGTGAACGAGCTGGAGGCCTTCTGGACCTCGCTCCCGCCGGTGTTCGAGGAGCCAGAGGTGGCCAAGGACCTCGAGCTCCTGGAGGCGACCGCGCCCTGGCTGGACGAGCTGGAGGTCGACGAGCGCCGCCGCGGCAAGACGGTAGACGACCTGCGGGAGGAGCTGAACAAGCGCGCCGGCTGCCCCTACATGGCGCCGACGCCCGAGGCGAGTCGGCTGGCCGAGCTCAACGCCAAGGTGCTGGCGCACAACGCCAATCTGCCCGGCGTCTCCGAGGACGGCCGCGAGCAGGTGAGGATCCTCAACGAGTACCGGATCATGCTGGGGCTCCACGCCCTGGCGATCGACCCCCGCCTGGTGGAGTGCGCCGCCAAGCACTCCCGCTGGATGGAGCAGGCCGGCAACATGACCCACGACGAGCCGGACCCCGCCCGGGCGACCCCCCAGAAGCGGGCCGGCCTGGAGGGCTACAACGACCCGGTGGGCGAGAACGTGGCCTTCGGCATGAGCACGCCCCTGGGGGCGCACAAGGCCTGGTACACCTCCAGCGGGCACCACCGGAATATGATCCACAAGGGCTTCCACCAGGTCGGCGTCGCCCGCAGCGGGACCTACTGGACGCAGGTGTTCGGGGCGGGGAAGCCGAACCTGCCCTGAGCGGGTTCGGCACACCGAGGCTGGCCGGCGCCGCTCCGGCGTTGTATGCCAGTGGGCGCGGAGGACACATGCCCAAGGACCGTTACGACATCGTGACCCTGCCCGGCGACGGGATCGGCCCTGAGGTGACCACCCAGGCGGTGGGCGCCCTCAAGGTGGCCGCCGAGAAGCACGGGGTGGTGCTCGACTTCGAGGAGATCGAAGGCGGCGGCGAGTACTACCTCGAGCACCAGCGCGAGTGGCCCGAGGGCTCCGAGGCGCGGTGCGACCGGGCGGACGCGATCCTCCTGGGCGCGGTCGGCGCCGAGGACCCGGCGACGGGCAAGACCGTGTTCACCAAGCCGGGTGAGCCGTACCCGACCGCTCAGCTGGCGGGCTACGCGCAGGTGATCGGCAACCGCCAGCGCATGCAGCTGTACGCCAACGTGCGCCCGATCAAGCTGTACCCGGGCGTCCCCCACAAGGTGTCGGGTCGGTTCATGCAGATCTGGGAGCACGGCAGCGTGGACTACGTGGTGGTCCGCGAGAACACCGAGGAGGCGTACACCGGCAAGACCCACGACATGACCGGCGAGGGGGGCGAGGTGATCGGCAAGATGACGCCGCTCGAGATCACCCGCGCTGCCACCGAGCGGGTGGTGCGCTACGCCTATCGCCTCGCCCAGCGCCGCAGGGCGGAGGGCAAGCCGGGCAAGGTGACGGTGGTCACCAAGAGCAACATCGTGGGGGCCCACAAGTACTTCGAGGAGGTGTTCTTCGAGCTCGGCGCCGCCGAGTTCCCCGACATCGAGCAGGACAAGGCCCTGTTCGACGCCTTCTGCATGTGGCAGATGCGCAACCCCGAGTGGTTCGACGTGGTGGTGGCCCCCAACCTCGTGGGCGACGTGATCTCCGACAACGCCTCCACCACCCAGGGCGGCATGGGCCTCGCCGCCGGCGGCAACATCGGCGACCAGCACGGCATGTTCGAGCCGATCCACGGCTCGGCCCCCAAGCACGCCGGCCGGGACAAGGTGAACCCGATCGCGGCGGTCCTCTCCGCCGCCATGATGTGCGACTGGCTGGGCGGCCGCCACGAGGACGAGCGCCTGCGCACCATGGGCCAGGAGCTGGAGGCGGCGGTGGCCGCGGTCCTCTCGGCGGGCAAGACCCTCACCTACGACCTCGGCGGCACCGCCAAGTGCTCGGAGGTCGGCGAGGCGATCCGCGAGGCGGTGGCCCGCTAGGTGACGGGCGCCCGCCCGCGCGTCGCGATCGTCACCACCCCCTTCGGCGAGGCGGACCCCGCGCCGATCCGCCTGCTGGAGGACGCGGGCGCCGAGCTCGTGTGGGGCCCACGAGACCGCAAACCGACTCCCGACGAGGCGGCCGCCCTGTGCGAAGGCGCGGTGGCCGTGATCGCCGGCTCCGAGCCCTGGGACGCGGCGCTCCTGGAGCGCCTGGCGACCGTCGGCGTCCGCCTCCTGGCCCGCACCGGGATCGGCCTCGACGCGATCGACCTCGCCGCCGCCGCGCGTCTCGGCGTCACCGTTTCCTACACTCCCGACGCCCCCAGCGATTCGGTGGCCGAGCTCACGGTGGGCCTCCTCGTCTCCCTCGCCCGGCAGGTCACCCTCGCCGACCGCGAGATCCGAGCCGGTCGCTGGCGCCGCCGCACCGGCCTCCTCCTCCGCGAGCGCACGATCGGGATCCTAGGCTTCGGCCGCTGCGGCTCCCGCGTCGCCCGCCTCCTGCGCCCCTTCGGCTGCCGCCTCCTCGCCACCGATATCGACCCCGCGGTGGCTCCCTTGGCCGCCGACCTGGGCGTGGAGCTCGTCCCCTTCGAGGCGCTGCTCCCCCAGAGCGAGGTCCTCACCGTCCACGTCCCCCTCACCGACCCGACCCGCGGCCTCCTCGACGCCGCCGCCCTGGCCCGCCTCCCGCAGGGCGCCCTCCTGATCAACACCGCCCGGGGCCCGATCGTCGACGAGGCCGCCCTCCTCGCCGCCCTGGAGGGCGGCCACCTCGCCGGCGCCGCCCTGGACGTGTTCTGCGAGGAGCCCTACCGGGGTCCCCTCGCCGAACGCGACGACGTGGTCCTCACCGCCCACATGGGCTCCTGCACCGACGCTGGCCGCCGGGCCATGGAGCTGGGGGCAGCGGAGGCGGTGGTGGCGCTGCTGCGAGGAGAGGCGGTTCCGCGGCGAGTGGAGTGCGATCCAGCTGACCGGAGCGTGCGCCTGCGGAGCGCTGAGCAGGAGGGCTTGGGCTGAGCCTCGTGTCCCTCGACCGACAGTGCAGCGCTAGACTGAGCCTGGTGAGCCAGACTAACTCTGCATTCGCGTACGAGCGCTGGGATCGTTTGCGACGCCACGCGGGTGTCCGCACGGCGCCTGACGACGCTGACGCACTTCGTGCTGGCGAGGGCCGGAGCCTCCGGTCGTGGCCCCCTCGAGCTCAACTCGTGACCAAGCCTGCGGGCACCAACCGCTGCGTTGTCGATCACCCCGGCGGCGGCATGGAGAGCGCGGCGCGGCGCCGCGGCGGCCGGCCGCTCACTGCCGTCGCCTGCCCTGGCTGTCGATCCGTGGGATTCGCGTGCGCTGAGAGGATCAGACTGTGAAGCGGATACCGAACTTCTTCATTCTCGGCGCTCCAAAGTGCGGCACGACGGCTCTCGCCAGCTACCTCGCGGAGCATCCAGCCATCTTCATGACATCCCCCAAGGAGCCGCACTATTTCGCTCGAGACTACGTGGGCGACGCCTTCCCCAGGATGACGAAGGACGAGTATCTGCGCCTCTTTGAGCAGGCACGACCGACTCACCGGGTGCTGGGAGAGGCTTCGACCTGGTACATCTTCTCTCAGCAGGCTCTGGAGGAGATCGCACGACTCGACGCTGACGTCCGCGCTGTCGTGCTCGTGCGAAACCCGATCAACTTCGCGCGTTCTCTGCATAATGAGATGCTGAATCGAGGTGATGAGGATCGGGCTGATTTCGAGGCGGCCTGGCGCTGTCAAGAGCGGCGCGCCGAGGGCCTGGACGTCCCCAGTCGCTGCACCTTGCCTCAAGGACTCCAGTACGGGCGGCTCGCCCAGTTCGGCCAGCACGTCCGGCGGGCGAGAGAGTTGTTGGGCGCGAGAGCTGTCCACGTGGTGCTCCAGGAAGACTTTTCGGCTGCGCCCCAGCAGACGTACCAGGAGGTCCTCCTGTTCCTCGATGTGCCCTACGACGGCCGCCGCCAGTTCCCCCGGGTCAACCAGTCCCTCGAGCACCGCTCTTTCGTGCTCGGGCGGCTGCTGATCGAGAATCAGTCGTTGCTGCTGCGGTCGGCGCTCACGATCAAGCGTCGCTTGACCGACCGGTCCTTCGGGATCGTCAAGAGGATCGCCGATAGGAACAGGCGGAAGGTGCGAAGGACGCCGCTCTCCGCGCCGTTTCGGCGCGAGCTCCTGGACTACTTCGCGTCCGATGTGGCTGACCTCGGAGCGCAGATAGGGCGAGACCTGAGGCATTGGCTAGAGCAGGCGAGGTGAATGAACAGCGGCGCCAGCGCGGGCTCCTTCGCTAAACGGAGGTGCACGATCATGGATGGTCGCGCGAGAGCGTCTTCTGGCTCGGAGGCTGGTCGACGCGACCATCCATGCTCGTGCGCCTCCGTTTA
>JAWLGW010000206.1:0-8484 GCA_041690735.1 Planctomycetota bacterium | reverse complement strand
AGACCCTCACCTTCGCCCAGCTCGGGGAGCGACTCGCGCGCGCCTGCGGCCGCACCCGCGCGCGCACGCTGCGCGTCCCGCTGGCCGCGACCCTGGCCAGCGCCGCAGCCGGCGAGCTGTGGGGCCGGCTGCGCGACCGCCCCAGCGTGCTCAACCTCGACAAGGGGCGCGAGGCGCGGGCGGGGGCCTGGACCTGCGACGCCTCGAAGGCCGAGCGGCAGCTGGGCTGGGTCGCGCAGGCCCTGGACCAGCGCCTGCAGGAGACGGCCGAGGACTACCGCCGGCTGGGCCTGCTGTAGCCCTCCCGTCCTCCCGCCCCGCCGATCGGCTTCAGCCGCCACACCGCGACCAGCCCGTCGTGGTGCGCCACGAGGACGTCGAGCTCACCGTCGCCGGCCGGGCAGGTGGCGACGGCGGTCGCGGCGGCGTCGTGTCGACACGGCGCGACCGCGACCAGCGTCCCCCGCCTGAGGTCCCACACCCGCACCTCGCCGGGGCCCTCGAAGGCCGCCTTGCTGGAGATCGACATCAGGAGGCGTCCGTCCAGGGCGGCGGCCATGTCCTGGACCAGGTGCTGGTGCGCCCGCGGCCACTCGCCGTCGGCGCCGAAGGCCTTCGTGTCGTGGCCCGCGACCGCGCCGTCCAGCGCTTCGAGGGGCCGCAAGGTAGAGTCGCAGCGGAGCAGGCGGCCCGTGTCGCTGCCCAGGTAGATGGCGTCGCCCACGAACCGGCCGCACCGCTGCGCGAACAGCCGCTCGGTCTCGGCCACCGGAGCGAGCGTCTCCGAGTCGAGGAGCGCCGTGACGAACCCACCCTCGCTCCGCTGATGCAAACCTAGCTGCAGGAGCGCTCGACCGTCGGGTGAGTACAGCAGCCCGCCGCCGGTGCCGAGTCTGCGCTCCACCGTCACCAGGGAGCGGCCGGTCTCCAGGAGGTGGACGTCCAGGCGGGAGAAGGTCGCGATGGCGACGCGGGCGCCATCCGGCGAGACGGCGATCGCTCGCACGGTCCTCGCTGCCGCGGACCAGGGCACCTCGGGCTCACTCTCCCAGCGGATCCGCCACAGCGACTGCTCCATGCCGCCGACCCATAGGGTCCGGCGCGAAGGATCCCAGGCCGCGGCGGTGAGCCGGGCGAGCGGCAGCTCCGCTCGTCGGGGGTTCGCACCCGGGGCGAGCTGCAGGACCTGCAACGCCTGCGGGCGGGACGGATTGGGCCGCAGAACGAGCGGCCCCGAGCCGCTGTCGAACACGAAGGTGCGTCCGCGATGCGCGGGATAGCCCCCCTCGACCAGCGGCTCGAGCCGGATGAGCTCGAGTCGGCCGCCACGGTCCAGCGCCCTCGCGATGGCCGCTCCCGGCTGACTCCGCGGCGGGCTGGGGGGCGCCGTCCGAGGAACGGGGGCGCGCGCAGGTCCGTCGCCCGCCCTGGGCGCCTCACCCAGCTCCAGGAGGAGGGGCAGGCCCACGGCGACCGCGACGGCAGCGGCGAGCGCAGCGGCCGGAGCTCGATAGCGACGGCGCCGCCCGGCGGAGGGCGTCGCGCCCTGAAGGACCATGGCCACCGCTGCCACGTCCTGCGGCCGACTCCGCGGGTCCTTGGCCAGCGCCGCCGCCACCGCCTCGCGGAGCCCCGGCGGGACCGGCGTCAGGTCGGGCTCCCGCTCGAGGACCGCCTGCAGCACGGCGTAGGGCGTCGGCCCCCCGAAGGGCGCCCGCCCCGTCACCACGGCATACAGCAGCGCCCCCAGCCCGTACACGTCCACCCGCGCGTCGAGCTCCTTGCTCCCTCGCGCCTGCTCGGGCGCCATGTAGGCCGGCGTCCCCAGCAAGGTCCCGGTCTGGGTGAGGCTGACCCCGTCGAGCTCGCGGGCCAGGCCGAAGTCGAGCAACACCGGCGACCCGTCCGGCCGCACGATCACGTTCGAGGGCTTGAGGTCGCGGTGCACGATCCCCCGGGCGTGCAGCGCGCCCACGGCGTCGCACAGGGCGAGCACCAGCCGCCGCGCCGCCTCCTCGTCGAGGGGCCCCCGCCCCAGCAGCGCGTCCAGGGGCTCCCCCTCGATCAGCTCCGTCACCACGTACGGCCCCGCCGCGGCCCGGCCGACCTCGTGGACCCGCACCACCCCCGGGTGGCGCACCTGCGCCAGCAGCTCCGCCTCGCGCGCGAACCGCAGCAGCAGCTCCGGATCGTGGGCCCCCAGCACCTGCTTGATCGCCACCCGCCGGTCCAGCTCGGGGTCGTGCGCCTCGACCACCACCCCCATGCCGCCGCGGCCCAGCTCCCGCACCACGCGGTAGCGGCCGATCTCGCCGAGGCCCGGGGTCCGCTCGGTCGGGTCCACCAGCCGAGCTTAGGCCCGCCGCCGGCCCGGCGCTACGCGGCCAGGTCGGCTCAGCCGCCGATCGCCGCGGCGTCGACCGCGCTGGGGTCGAAGGCCTCGGCCTTGGCCTTCATCTTGGCCAGCGTCTCGTCGAAGTCCGCCTCGCCGCGGCCGCCGCGGAGGGGGTTGATCCGCGCCACCACGAAGTTCTTCAGGTAGCTGCTGTGGAAGCCGCGCTCCTTGAGGGCGGCCACGTGCTCGTCGACGAGGGCGTCGACCTCGAGCAGCGCCGCCGCCCGCGCCTCGCGCACCTCGAGCGCCTCGGAGAGCGGCGCGTCGAGGAAGCCGTCGCACCGCTTGAGGATCGGGTGGTAGGAGGAGCCCGACAGGCGCGGCTTCTCCTCGTACGCCACCCCCAGGGTCAGCAGCGCGGCCTCGTCGAACGGCACCGCGTAGTCCGACTCCTGCGCCGGGGCGATCCGGGCCAGCTCGCGGGCCAGGCGGATCACCTCCTGGGCCCGCTCCTTGATCCCGGGCGCCTTCTCGGTGTTGAGGGCCAGGATCTGATAGGCCAGCTCGAGCTCGGGTACCAGCAGGGCCACCACCGAGCGGGCGCCCAGCCGCTGCAGGGCCGCCACGCGGTGGTGGCCGTTGGGCGTCCAGTAGTGGCCGTCCTCGGTGCGGACCACCAGGATCGGGTCGAGGTAGCGGTCGAGGCGGTCGAGGACCGCCTCCAGCTTCTTGACGTGGGCGTCCGACAGGTCGCGCTGGAAGGGCGCCGGCTCCACCGCGTCGAGGGGCAGCGCCGCCAGGAGCTGCCAGGCCCCGCCCAGCGGATCGCGATAGCGCGCCAGCACCTGCCCGCCGTCCCGGGCGACCGCCTGCTCCAGCGACGACAACGCGGCGGGCGGCGCCCCGTCCGCCTGGATCTCCGTCGCCGGCAGACCGCGTGAGGCGGGCTCCACCCCCTTCTTCTTGCGGGTCGCGGTCTTCTTGGCGGCCTTCTTCCTGGTCGCCTTCTTCTTGCTCTCGCTCGTCTTCTTGGCCACGGCGCGCGCTCCTCGCGACGTAGGGTACTCCCTGGCGCCGAGCTCGGGTCGCCGCCCGGGGTCGCGCGCCCGTGCCATACTGCTCGGCATGCGAGGACCGGACCGGGTGGTGACCTGCGCGGGGGAGCCCCGCGCCCAGGGCTTCGCGCAGGGCGAGGCGACGCGCGCCGAGCTGCGGGCCGTGCTCGACGCCTTCCTGACCAGCCCCGAGGTCGGTCTGCGCCGGCCGCGCGCCCTCCCGCGGTCCCTCCACCGCCGCGCCGTGCGCTGGCGGGCCCGCCGGCTCCTCGAGGCGCCCCTGCGCAACGCGCTGCCCGAGGTCGCCGAGCGCGCGGCCGGGATCGCCGCCGGGGCCGCCGTTCCCCTCGACCTGGTCCTGCTGGCGCCCGCCGCCGAGCTCATGCTCGGTGAGGTCGACTGGCAGCAGGCGGCCTGCTCGGCGGTGGCCCTGGGGCCCGCCCGCACCGCCAACGGCGAGCCGGCGCTGGCCAAGTCCTTCGACTACCCGGAGCGGTATCGGGTCGGCTTCCTGGTCCGCCGCAGCGCGCCGCAGGGCGGCCTGTCCTCGATCGAGGTCACGGCGGCGCCGCTGGCCGGCTGCCACTCGGGCCTCAACGCCGCCGGCCTCGCCGTGACCTACAACTACGGGCACGCGCAGCAGCGGTCTCCGCACCCGATCCCGGTCAGCGGCTGGGTGCAGCGCGTGCTCGAGCGCTGCCGCACCGTCGATGAGGCGATCGCCCTGCTGCGGGGCGCGCGCCGCGGCGGGGGCGCGATCCTCACCCTCGCCGACTCGGAGGGGGCGCTGGCGGTGGTCGAGCTGTCCCCCGCGCGGCTGGCGGTGCGCCGCGACCCCGAGGCGCTGGCGGCCACCAACCACTACCTGACCCCTGAGCTGGTGGCGCAGGACGTGCCGAGCGCCGCGGTCTACGGGCCGCGCGCGATCCCCGCGCTCCGGGGTCGGCGGGTGCGCGCCTCGAGCGAGGCCCGCCTGGAGCGGCTCGACCACCTGCTCACGGGGCCGCTGCGCCGCGGCGTCACCGCCTCGCAGCTGATCGCCGCCCTGCGCGACCACGGGCCAGCGGGTCGAGGCAACGACCTGACCGTGTGCCGGCACGGTCCGCACTTCGAGACGACCTGCGGGGTGATCCTGCTGCCCGCCTCGCGGCGGTTGCTCGTCGCCTTCGGGCGCCCCTGCGAGCAGCACTTCGTGGAGCTGCCGCTGGATCCGGCCGCCCCGCCGCCCTCTCCGCCGCGGCGAGCGCGCCGCGTCCTGCCGGCGGCGAGGACCGCATGACGGCGCCGGAGCACGGACCGGTGCTGGTGACGGGGGCCGCCGGGTTCCTGGGCTGGTGGGCCGCCCGGGCCCTGGTGCGCTCGGGGCGGCAGGTGATCGGCTCCTCGCGCGACACACAGGGGATCCCGCACGGCGTCGAACCCGTGGCGCTGGAGCTCTCGGACGGCGGGCGTCAGGCCGCGGCGTGGGTGCTGCGCCGGCGCCCGGCGGCGATCCTGCACCTGGCGGCGATCTCCGACGCCGACGCCTGCGCGCGCGACCCCGAGCTCGCCCGGCGGGTCAACGTGGAGGCGGCCGCGGAGCTGGCGCGCGTGGCCGAGGAGCTGGGCGCCTGGTTCGCCCTCGCCTCCACCGACCTGGTGTTCGACGGCACCCACGCCCCCTACGGCGAGGGCGACGCCCCGGCGCCGCTGGGCCCCTACATGGCGAGCAAGGCCGACGCCGAGCGAGAGGTGCGTCGGGCGCACCCGGACGCGCTGGTGGCGCGGATCGCGCTCCTGTACGGGCTGCCGGGGGGGCGCAGCGGCTGCTTCACCGACCGGATGCTGACCGAGCTGGCGGCGGGGCGGCCGGTGTCACTGTTCACCGACCAGCACCGGACGCCCCTCCACGTGGAGGACGCCGCGGAGCTGCTGCGCGACCTGCTCCAGCAGGGCGCCGGCGGTGTGGTGCACCTGGGCGGCCCCGAGCGGGTGAGCCGCTACGCCCACGGGGTCGCCCTGGCCCGCGCCTGCGGGCTGCCGGTGGAGTTGTGCCGGCGGGTGACCATGGCGGACGTGCCGCGCCTGTCGCCCCGCCCGTCCGACGTGTCCCTACGGATCGATCGGCTGCGGGGCCTCGTCGGCCGCGCCCCCTGGGGCATCGCCGAGGGGACCGCCCGGGTCGGCGAGCGCTGGCGCCGGACCAAAGGGGCGCAGGATCAAGATGCAGGCGGGCAGCAGCAGCAGGTCGGCGGCGAGGGCGCCTAGCACCGTGATCTCCATGCACACGGCGAAGGTGCGTGAGATCGGGAAGGCGCTCAGCAGGAGCGCGGTGAAGCCCGCCGCCAGCAGCACCGAGGTGACCACGATCGCGCCGCCCGTGCCGCGGAAGGTGCGCCGGAGCGCCTGCTCGTAGGCCAGCGGGCCGTCCACCTCCGGCCGCCACTCCTCGCGCAGGCGGGCCATGAAGTGGATCGTGTCGTCCACGGCCAGCCCCAGCGAGACGGTGAACACGATCACCGACGTCACGCGCAGGTCCATGCCGGCGACCCCCATGAAGCCGAGGGTCAGCAGGAGCGGGGTCACGTTGGGGATCATGCTCACCAGCCCGGCCTTCACCGACCGCAGCAGCAGGCACAGGGTGGGGAGGATGATCGCGAAGGCCAGCAGCAGGCTGGAGAACAGGTCGGTGATCAGCCGGTCGATCCCGCGGCTGGCCACGGGGCCGTCGCCGGTGAGGCGCGCCTCGATGCCGAGCGCGGCCTGCTTCGCCCCGTCGGCGGCCAGCCGGGCCTCGATCCGGTCCCACAGGGCGCCCAGGGCGTTGGAGCCGATGTCCCCGGCGTGGGCGCGAATGCGCAGCATTCGGGCCGAGGGCGCCCACAGGCTGCCCAGCAGCGCCCCGCGTCCGGCCCGCTCGAGGGTGGCCGCCGTCACGATCACGCCCTGCCGCGCGGCGAGCGCGCTGTCGGGGGGGCGCCGATAGGCCGGGTCGCCGCGGTGCATGGCCACGTTCCACTGGGCGAGCAGGTCGACCAGCGAGATCGGCCGCAGCCCCTCGGCGGCCAGCACGCCCTGCAGGTCGGCCACGTAGCGCAGCACCTCGGGGGCGGGGGGGCCCCCCCCCCCGCGCCAGCTCACCACGAGGGAGACCGGCACCACCCCGGCGAAGTCGCGCTCGATCCGCCGGTTGGCCTCGACCACCGGGTCGCCGGTGGGGAAGGCCTCGTACACGTTGTTCTCCACCTCGATCCGGGTGGCCGCGGCGAGGGCGCCGCCGAGGAGGAGGAGGCCGACCGCGACCACGGCCCACCGGTGGCGGATCGTCAGCTCGGCGAGCCAGGCGGAGCAGCGGTCCACCACCCGGTCGGCCGCCTGGGAGCGGGGGGGCAGGATCGGGGACAGGTAGCTGAACAGCAGGGGGACCAGCACCACGGTGACGGCGTAGGCGATCAGCACGCCCACCGCGGCGTACACCCCGAACCGCTGCAGGATCGACACGTCCGCGGCGACGAGGCTGCCGAAGCCGACCGCGGTGGTGACGCTGGTGAGCAGGCAGGCGAGCAGCAGGTGGCGCAGCGAGATCCCCAGCGCCTCCAGCCGAGCGCGCCCGCCGCCGAGCTCGCGCCGGTAGCGGGTGATCAGGTGGATCGCGTCGGAGATCCCGATCACGAACACCAGCACCGGGAGCACGTTGTTGATGATGTCCACCGACTCGCCGGTCGCTCCCAGGACGCCCACCAGGTAGATCAGCGACACCAGCACCGCGAACAGCGGCACCGCGACCGCCCGCAGGTCGTGGAACACCAGCCACAGGATCGCGATGAACAGGACGGTGCACACCGGGAAGTAGGTCAGCTGGTCGCTGATCAGCCGGCGCACGATCAGCACCCGCGCCACCGGGATCCCCGTGGGCAGGACCTCCACGCCGGGCGGCAGGGGGACCGCGCGCAGGGCGGCCAGGCAGCCGTCGACCACCTCCTTCAGCTCGGCATAGCGACCGCGGGTGGGGTCGAGGTGGGCGACGATCAGCGCCGCTCGGCCGTCGGGCGATACCACCCGCCCCGCCACCAGCGGCTCGCTCAGGGCAGCGGCCCGCGCCTCCGCCAGCGCGGCGGCGGCGCCCGGGCCCCGCTCCAGGCCGGGCGGCAGCAGCAGCCGCGGGAGCGACGACCCCGGCGGGAGCACCCAGGCCGAGGCGGGCGAGTCGACCGCCTCCACGTGGGGCGCGCGCTCCAGCGCGGCGTGCAGGCTGCGGACCGCCGCCACGGCCGCCGGTGCGAACAGCTCCGGCGTCCGCACGTGGACCAGCAGCAGGTTGTCGTCCTGCCCGAACACCCGCTGCACCTCGCGCAGCTCGGCGTGGGCCGGATCGTCCGACTCGAAGATCCGCTGGGGCGTGAAGTCGAACCGCAGCTCGCGGGCCCCCACCAGCGACAGCGCCAGCAGCGCGGCGAACGTCAGCAGGATCGCGGGGCGCAGCCGAGTGGCCCGCGGCAGCCAGCGGGGTGGAGCCATGAGGGGCGAATGATAGCGCCGCCCGGGACGGGGACCTCGCGCCAAGGCAGGGACCGGAGTGGGACGAGGTCTCGACGAACCGGCGGAGCCGCTCTACCCTCCGCTCATGAGCGAGCCGCTGCACCTGCGACGACGGCACCACGAGCGCGCCCGCTGCGCCCTGTGCCACGGCGACCTCCCCGACGTCGAGGTGAGCTGCCCCCTGTGCGCCACCGCCCTCCACTTCGAGTGCAGCTCGGACGTCGGCCGCTGCCCGACCCTGGGCTGCCCCATGGAGTTCGTCCGAAACCCCCGCCCCCTGCCCGCCGCCACCTTCACCGAGGCCATGGAGCAGCGTGACGGCGCCCTGATCCGCGCCGGCGCCTGGATCGGCGCCATCGCCGGCTTCCTGATCGGCCTCGCCGTCCCCCTCGACTCCCAGCCCCTGGGCGGCCCCTGGTGGGCCCTGTTGGCCGCCGGCGTCCGCGGCGCCATGATCGGCGGCCTGGCAGGGCCCCTCCTGTTCCTGTTCGCCCGCGGCCCCACCCCGCTCCCCCCGGTCCGGCCGAGGCCGGAGGAGTCGTAGCGGTTCGCAGGGTCCGCCCGCTGCCGAGAGCC
>JAWLGW010000205.1:0-8492 GCA_041690735.1 Planctomycetota bacterium | reverse complement strand
CCGGTGGTCTCCCCCAGGCAGCGGGCGCGGCCGTTGGCGATGAAGGGGAAGGCGCCCTTCTTGTACTCGACGCCGGCCCCCTGCAGCTCCTCCTCGGTCTTGCCCACCTGCGCGATCTCGGGGTGGGTGTAGACCACGCTGGGGATCGCGTCGTAGTTGACGTGGCCGGTGCCGGTCACGATCCGCTCCACGCAGGCGATCCCCTCCTCCTCCGCCTTGTGGGCCAGCATGGGCCCGGCGATCAGGTCGCCGACGGCGTAGACCCCGGGGCAGGTGGTGGCGAGGTGGCCGTCGACGATCACCTGCCCCCGCTCGCTCAGCTGCACGCCCGCGGTCTCGAGGCCGAGGTTGTCGGTGTTGGGCTTGCGGCCCACGGCCACCAGGACGCGGTCGCAGCGGATCGGCTCCTGCCCCTCCGCCTCGACCACACACCCATCGCCGTCGCGGCGGGCGCCCAGGACGCGGGTCCCGAGCTTGAACTCGAAGCCCTGCTTCTTGAACACCTTGAGGGCCTCGGTCGCGATCTCGGTGTCCACCCCTGGCAGGATTCGGTCGAGGTACTCCAGCACCGTGACCTTGGCGCCCAGGCGCAGCCACACCGAGCCCAGCTCGAGGCCGATCACCCCGGCGCCGATCACGACGAGGTGCTCGGGGACCTCGGGGTAGGAGAGGGCCTCGGTGCTGGTGCCGATCCGGTCCCAGTCGAGCTCGATCCCGGGCAGCGAGGCGACCTTGCTGCCGGTCGCCAGAATGATGTGCTCCGCCTCGAGGGTGTGCTCGCCGTCGCTGCCGAGCACGATCACGCGGCCGGGGCCGTCCAGGCGGCCGTGGCCGAGGAAGCGCACGATCTTGTTCTTCTTGAGCAGCCCCTTGATCCCGCCGGCGAGGCCGTTCACGATCGCGTCCTTGCGCGCCAGCATCGCCTGCAGGTCGAGCTCCACGCCCGAGACCAGGACGCCGTGGTCGGCCAGGTGACGCTTGGTCTCGTCCAAGCGCTCGCTCGACTCGAGGAGGGCCTTGCTGGGGATGCAGCCCACCCGCAGGCAGGTGCCGCCCAGCAGCTTCTCCTTCTCCACCACGGCCGTGGAGAGGCCGAGCTGCGCCGCGCGGATGGCGGCCACATAGCCGCCCGGGCCGCCGCCGATCACCACCAGGTCGAACCGCTGGGTCGTCGTGTCCGCCACCGCCTACACCTCCAGCAGCATGCGGGAGGGGCGCTCGACGCACTCCTTGATCCGCTTGAGGAAGGTCACCGCCTCGCGGCCGTCGACGATCCGGTGGTCGTAGGTGAGGGCGATGTACATCATGGGCCGGATCTCGACCTTGCCGTTCACCGCCATGGGCCGCTCCTGGATGTTGTGCATGCCCAGGATCCCGCTCTGGGGCGGGTTGATGATCGGCGTCGACAGGAGCGAGCCGTACACCCCGCCGTTGCTGATGGTGAAGGTGCCGCCCTGCAGCTCGTCGATCGACAGCTTGTTCTTCTGCGCCCGGATGGCGAAGTCGCGGATCGTCAGCTCGACCTCGGCGAAGCTGAGCCGCTCGGCGTTGCGGATCACCGGCACCACCAGGCCCCGCCCGCCGCCGACCGCGACGCCGATGTCGTAGTAGTGCTTGTAGATGATCGTGTCGCCGCGGATCTCGGCGTTGAGCTCGGGCTGCTCCTTGAGGGCCTCGATGGTCGCCTTGACGAAGAACGACATGAAGCCGAGCTTGATCCCGTGCCGCTCCTGGAAGGCCTCCTTGTATTCCTGGCGCAGGGCCATGACCGCCGACATGTCGACCTCGTTGAAGGTCGTCAGCAGGGCGGCGGTCTGCTGCGACTGCACCAGCCGCTCGGCGATCCGCCGCCGCAGCGGCGTCATGCGCACCACCTCCTCCTCGCGGGCGCCTGCCGCCGGGCGCGGCGCGGGCGGGGCCGCGGCGGGCGCGGCCGCCGGCGGCGCGGGCTCGGGCGCCCGCTCCACGTCGATGTGGCGCAGCACGTCCTCCTTGAGCAGGCGGTGCCCCGGCCCGGTGGGGGTGATGTCCTGCGGGCGTAGGTTGTGCTCCTCGAGCAGGCGCCGCGCCGCCGGCATGACGCGCGCGTCGCCGGCGCGGGCCGCCGGCGCGGCCATGGGCTGGGTGGTGGCCCGGGCGGCGGCCTCGGCCGCGGCGGGCGCGGCGTGCGCCGGGGCGGCGGCGGCGGCGGCCGCGGCGGGGGCGGCCTCGGGCGCCTCGCCCTCCTCGATCATGGCGATCACGTCGCCGATCTCCGCCGTGTCCCCCGGCTTCTTGAGCAGCTTGGTCAGGCGACCGCTGGTCGGCGCGGGGACCTCCATGCTCGCCTTGTCGGTCTCCAGGGCCACCACGGGCTCGTCGCGCCGCACGGCGTCGCCTTCGCCCTTGAGCCACTCGCCGATGGTGACCTCGTAGATCGACTCCCCCACGTGGGGGACCTTGAGCTCAACCGACATCGGTCCCTCGGTTCATTCGGGTGCAATTGATCTGAGTGCCGCTTCTCGTGCCCGTGCCCGTGCCCGTGCCCGTGCCCGAAGGCTTCGCGGGCACGGGCACGGGCATGGGCACGGGCACGTGAGGAGAGAAGCATGCGACCTGGTCATTCCGCGTCGTCTGCACCCGTTCGTTCAGGCGTGCTGCTGCTGCTGCTGTGCCTGCTGCAGGGCCTGCTGCTGGCCGTAGAAGGCGCGGGTGATCAGGAACTCCTGCTCGCGCTTGTGCGAGCGCGGCGATCCGGTGGCCGGGCTGGCGGAGGCGTTGCGGGCCGCGACGGAGAGGGGCAGCCCGAACAGGGAGTCGCCGTACTGCGCCCGCAAGGCCCACCAGGCGCCCATGTTCTCGGGCTCCTCCTGGACCCACACCACCTCGAGCCCCTCGGGCGCCGCCCGGGCGCGCAGCGGCTCGATGGCGGCCTTCAGCTCTTCCTCCGGGAAGGGGTACAGCTGCTCGACCCGCACGATCGCCGCCTCCTTCTGCTCTCGCTGGTCCCGGTACTCCACGAGGTCGTAGAAGATCCGCCCGCTGCACAGGAGCACCTTGCGGACCTCGGCGGGCGGCTCGGCGTCGGGGATCACCCGCTGGAAGCCGCCCGTGGTCAGCTCGTCGAGGGTCGAGACCGCCTTGGGGTGGCGGAGCAGGCTCTTGGGCGACATGACGATCAGCGGCTTGCGCCAGGCTCGCACGCACTGACGGCGCAGGGCGTGGAAGATCTGGGCCGGCGTGGTGGGGTAGACCACCTGCATGTTGTCCTCGGCCCCCAGCTGCAGGAAGCGCTCCAGGCGGGCGCTGGAGTGCTCGGGGCCCTGCCCCTCGAACCCGTGGGGCAGCAGGAGGACCAGCCCGCTGAGCAGCTCCCACTTGTCCTCAGCGCTGCTGATGAACTGGTCGATGATCACCTGGGCGCCGTTGACGAAGTCGCCGAACTGCGCCTCCCAGATCACCAGCGACTGCGGCCGATCCAGGCTGTAGCCGTACTCGTAGCCCAGCACCGAGTTCTCGGACAGGGGGCTGTCCCACACCTCGAACCACGACTGGCCCTCCTCGAGGTGGAGGAGCGGCATGTAGACCTTCTCGGTCTCCTGGTCGCGCAGGATCGCGTGCCGGTGCGAGAAGGTGCCGCGGCCCACGTCCTGGCCGCTGATCCGCACGTGGTGGCCCTCGGTCAGCAGCGTGGCGTAGGCGAGCAGCTCGCCGGCCGCCCAGTCGAGGGCGCGCTCGCCCTCCGCCATCTCGAGGCGCTGGTCCACGATCACGCGGGCCAGCTTGCGCATGAGCGCGAAGTCCTCGGGGATGTGGCAGGCCTTGCGCAGCAGCTCGACCAGGCGCTCGCGGGGGACGGCGGTCGGCTTGTCGGGGACGTCGCGGTCGCGACCGCCCACGAAGCCCTTCCAGGGCCAGCCCGACGTCTTGCGCTTGGGGCGCTGGTAGTCCTTCTCCCGCGCCTTGCTCAGCTCCTCCTCCAGGTAGCCCTCGCGCTGGGCGATGATCGCGTCCGCCTCCTCGCGCTTGAGCCCGTTGGGGAGCCGGCTGAGGCGCTCCAGATACGACTCGCGCACGGTGGGGCGGGCCCGGATCACCTTGTACATGAGCGGCTGGGTGAACGAGGGCTCGTCCCCCTCGTTGTGGCCGTGGCGGCGGTAGCAGTAGAAGTCGATGAACACGTCCTGGCGGAACTTCTCCCGGAAGTCCATGGCCAGCTGGACCACCTGCGCCACGCTCTCGGGGTCCTCGCCGTTCACGTGGAAGATCGGCACCCGCAGCATGAGGGCCACGTCGGTGGAGTAGCCCGAGCTGCGGGCCAGCTCGGGCGGGGTGGTGAAGCCGATCTGGTTGTTGACGATCACGTGCAGGGCGCCGCCGACGTGGTAGCCGGGGAGCCCGCTCATGTTGAGCGTCTCCTGGGTGATCCCCTGGCCGGCGAAGGCTGAGTCGCCGTGCAGCACGACCGGCAGGACCCGCCGCCGGTCGTAGTCGCCGATCCGGTCCTGGCGGGCCCGGCAGCGGCCGAGGACCACCGGGCTCACGAACTCGAGGTGGCTGGGGTTGAAGGCCAGGCGCAGGCGGACCTTGTGCCCCTGGCGGGTGACGTGGTCGGTGCGGAAGCCGAGGTGGTACTTCACGTCCCCCCGGCCCCAGTACTTCTCGTTGTCGGTGTCCTCGAACTCGCGGAAGATCTCGCGCGGGTGCTTGTGCATGATGTTCGCGAGCACGTTGAGGCGCCCGCGGTGCGCCATGCCGAGCACCACCTCCTCGATCCCCTGCTCGGCGCCCCGCTCGATCGCGAGGTCGAGCAGGGGGATCAGGCTCTCGCCGCCCTCCAGGGAGAAGCTCTTGGCCCCCAGCCACTTCTTGCGGATGAACTGCTCGAACACCTCGGCGTCGATCAGCTTGGCGAGGATGTGCCGCTGGTCGTCCAGGGTGAGGCGCAGGCGGTTCTCGGTCGACTCCATGCGCTCCTGGAGCCAGCCCCGCGCCTCGCGGTCGTCCATGTGGGTGAACTGCACCCCGATGCCGCGGCAGTAGGTGTTGCGCATGCGGCGGATCACCTGCCGCACCGTCATGTCGACGCTGCCCTCCAGCGAGGTGTACGAGCAGCGCTCGTCCATGTCCGCCTCGCTCAGCCCGTAGTAGGCGGGGTCGAGGACCGGCTGCCCCTCCCGCGCCCGCCCCAGCGGGTCGAGCTTGGCCTCGAGGTGTCCGCTGGAGCGGTAGGCCGCCACCAGCTGGTCGAGGCGGTCCTGCAGCAGCAGCTTCGCCTCGCCCGCGGCGGTCGTCGCGCCCCCATTGGCGCCCGGCGCGGGGGCGGGGTTGAAGATGCTCCGGGGCGCCCGGGTGGGCCGGCGAGCGCCGGGCGCGGCGCCCTCCTCGCGGCGCAGCGGCTCGAACAGCGCCCGCCACTCCGGATCGACGCTCGCCGGGTCGGCGAGGTAGGCCTGATACAGCTCCTCGACGAAGGGCAGGTTGTAGCCGCCGAAGGCTTCGGGTCCGCTCACGCACCCTCCCTGACTGTGGCCCGGGAGTTTAGCGCCGAATGGCCCCGCTTTCGATACGTGCGGCGGGACGTGGTGCTGACTACCCCGCCGCGCCCACCAGGCCCGAGTGGCGCAGGAGGGCGTCGGGGGTCGGCTTGCGGCCGCGGAACGTCACGTACAGGTCCATGAGGGGGGCCGAGCCGCCCTTCTCGAGGATCTGCTCGCGGAAGTCGCGGCCGGCCTCGGGGGAGAACAGGCCCTCCTCCTCGAAGCGGGAGAAGGCGTCGGCCGCCAGCAGCTCGGCCCACTTGTAGCTGTAGTAGCCGGCCGCGTAGCCGCCCGCGAAGATGTGGCTGAAGCCGCACTCGAACCGGTCGTAGGCGGGCGGGCGCAGGACCGACACCTGCTCGCGCACCGCCTCCAGCACGTCGTGAGGGCTCTCGGCGCCCCCCGGCACGTGGCGGGTGTGGAGGTCCAGGTCGAACAGGGCGAACTCGAGCTGGCGCAGCATGTCGCAGCCGCTCATGAAGTTCTTGGCGGCCAGCATCTTCTCCAGCAGGGCGTCCGGCAGCGGCGCGCCGCTCTGGTGGTGGGCCGCGATCAGCGCCAGCGACTCGCGCTCCCACACCCAGTTCTCCTGGAACTGGCTGGGCAGCTCGACCCCGTCCCAGGGCACCTCGTTGATCCCGGCCACCGGTCGGTGGTCGACCTGGGTCAGCACGTGGTGCAGGCAGTGGCCGGTCTCGTGGAACAGGGTCCGCACCTCCCCGTGGCGCAGCAGCGAGGGCTTGCCGTTCACCGGCGCGGCGAAGTTGCACACCAGGTAGGCGATCGGCAGCTGCAGCCCGCCGCCGGGCAGGCGGCGGCGCGCCACGCACTCGTTCATCCAGGCGCCCTGGCGCTTGCCGTCCCGGGCGAACAGGTCGAGGTACAGGAACCCGCGCGGCGACCCGTCGGGGCCGTCCACCTCCAGCAGGCGCACGTCGGGGTGCCACACCTCGAAGCCCTCCCGGCCGGTGGCGTCCCGGAGCGAGATTCCGTACAGGCGCTGCAAGGTCTCGAACAGCCCCTCCAGCACCCGGTCGAGGGGGAAGTACTGGCGCACCTCGTCGTCGGAGAAGGCGTAGCGCTCCTGGCGCAGCAGCTCGCGGTAGTAGGCCAGGTCGTAGCTGGCCAGCGCCTCGAGCCCGTCGCGCTCCCTGGCGAAGGCGGCCAGCTCCTCGATCTCCTGCTGCCCGTAGGGGCGCGAGCGCTCGGCCAGGTCGACCAGGAAGCCCCGCACCTCGTCGGGGCTGTCGGCCATCTTGTCCCTGGCCAGCGAGTACTCGGCGTAATTGCCGAGGCCCAGCAGCTGCGCCAGCTCGGCCCGCAGGGCGAGGGTCTGCTCGATCAGCGGCTGGTTGTCGCGCTCGCCCGCGGTGCCGCGGGTGACGAACGCCTTGTACAGCCGCTCGCGCAGCGGCCGCTGGGGCTGGTACTGCAGGAACGGCTGCACCGAGGGGGCGTGGAGGGTGAAGGTCCACCGGTGCGCGGGCGCGTTTGGGTCGTCCTCCAGGGCCTTGGCCCGGGCCATCTCCAGCAGGTGCTCGGGCAGGCCCTCCACCTCGGCCGGGTCCTCGAGCACCAGCCGGTACTCCTTGGTGTCGTCCACCAGGTTGTTGCTGAACTTGGTCGCCAGGCGGGACAGCTCCACCTGGAGCTCGCGGTAGCGCTGCTTCTTCTCGGGCGGCAGGTCCACGCCCGCCAGGTGGAAGTCCTTCAGCGCCAGGTCGAGGACCCGCACCTGCACCGCGTCGAGCCCCTGGGCCTCGGCGCCCTCGCGCAGCTCCTTGTAGGCGGCGCACAGGCGCTCGTCCTGCCCCACCTTGGCGGCGTGCTCGGTCAGCAGCGGCAGCGCCGCCTCGTAGGCCGCCCGCAGGGCGTCCCCGCTCTGCACGCTGTTGAGGTGCTCCACCGGCCCCCAGGCCCGTCCGATCCGCTCGTCCGCCGCGTCGAGCAGCTCCACCAGGTCCTCCCAGGTATAGGGGCCGCCCTTCGCCAGCCGCTCCTCGAGGGCCGCCTCGAACTCCTCGATCCGCTGCTTCACGGCCGGGACCACGTGGTCGGGGTGGATCGCCGAGAAGCGGGGCGGGCCGTCGGTGTACAGGAGCGGGTTGTCGGCTGGGGCGGACATGGGGGACCTCCGTGAGGGCCCCGACCTTACACATCCCGTGAGGAGGCGGTAGGGGGAGCGCTCGGGGCCAGGCCCGCCAGCAGCGCGAGCAGCGCCTCCCGGGTCTCGGCGGCCGCGTTCTCGTCGCCGGTCGAGCACAGGACATCCAGGGCGTCGCCTCCGCCGCGCCGCTCGCCCTCCAGCCACACCGCCCAGACGATCCGCGGTGGAGCCCCCTTGGCGCGGACCGTGTTCCGATAGCAGCGCACCTCGACCCGGAGCAGGTCGTCCCAGGCGATCCGCTTCAGGCGCTGGGTCAGGCTGCGACGGACCTCGAGCCCCACCCCGCGCTCGAGCACCACTCGCCTGCGGTCCCACAGGGGCAGGACGAGGAGGTACAGGCTGAAGGCGACGATCATCAGCGCCCCCAGGAGGGGCAGCAGGAGGTCGCCTCCCGCCTGCGGGGCCTGGCTCAGCAGGGCGACGAAGCCGACGCCGCCCAGCGCCAGGCCGGCCAGACCTGCGCCGAGGTCGCCGTGCGGCGGGCGAACCCGCAGGACGAACCGCTTACCCGGCAGGTGCTCGTCGATCCGCAGCCAGCCGACGGCGCGCGGCGGGTGCTCGGCGACGGGCGCCGCGGCGTCCGGGCGCGCGGGGGCCTGCTGAGGGCCGTCGGCTGGCCGCTCGAGCGGGGCGCCGCAGCCGAGCACAGGGCAGGAGCGCACCCGCAGCTCCTGGGCGCACGCCTGGTGGCAGCGGGTCCCGCAGCCGGGACAGGCGACCGCCGGCGTGCCTTCGATTCGGTCGCGGCACAGGGGGCACAGCTGCTGGTTCACGACCGCCCTCCCGGCGTGTCTCAGCATAGGCGT